>JBLHGH010000019.1:0-18765 GCA_047615425.1 Candidatus Latescibacterota bacterium | reverse complement strand
GTCTTTGGTAACGAATATGTTTTGTTGCTGCAAAGCCCCGTATACATGCTTGGATAAGGTGTTTATAAAACAGTCTTTTTGTGCTTCTTTTTCTGTATAATTTTCACAATTTGAAAATGCGGGGTATTGGTCCACGCGTTTCCAATCAATGGTTTTCATTTCTTCCTCATAAAATGTTTCGGTAGTAATTTTATCCGTCTCAAAAAACTGACAAGAAGTTATCAATAGGAGCAGTAAGATATATATGATGTGTTTCATTTTCAGAGAAAACCGTTTCTGAAAAGTACAAATTTTAAGGAAACCTAATCCTTATTGAAGTGCAATTCTTTTTCGATATCAGATAAACGCGATTGTGCTAATTCCAAATAACGTCCATCTTTCAAATAGCTCTTGACGTAATTCTCATAAAAAGGAATAACAAATTGCTTATCCTCATAAAAGTTATCCGTTGCTACCGCTAATTGGTATAACGCATGCTCATTTTCGGGGTTCTCTTCAAGCGCCCTTCTTAAAAATTTCATCGTTTCACCGTATTTTCCTAGTCGATTATAACTAGTAGCTAAGGTCATATACTCAGCATCTATAGGCAGTTCTTGTAATGCAATGGCTATTTCAACATGACTTCTTCCTTTTTCAAATCTGTTCAGCACCATAAAACTCTTTCCTAAATTATAATGATAGGATGGATTTTCATCATCATACTGATTGATTAAAGTTGTAAACTGCTCAATGGCCTTTTCATATTGATTGGTTTTGCCATAACTGAAAGCCAAATGTTCATGCATTTGAACATTGCTTATTTGTTGCTCTAATAATAAAGCATAGGCCGCAATGGCCCCATGATAATCTTTTGTATAATACAATCGTAAAGCACTAAGGTTGATAAATCTACTACTAAGAGGATTGTTTTTCAGGCCAATGTTTATATAATACTTGGCCTCTTTGAACTTACGTTTGGAAAGTCGATACCTGGCAATTTTATAAGTAGCATTTAGATGGGTTGTGTCAATTTTAAAGGCTTGTAGAAATAGATCATTCGCAATAGAGTCCTGTCTTTTTTCAAAAAGCAATCCGCTCTGGTAATAGTAATTTGGATTAGAAGGATACTGTATGATTAGTAGCTTAAAGATGCTGTCAGCCTTTTCATTAGCCTGTGCGTTAGCTAATAATTTGGCATATTCATATTGTATAATGGAGCCGGTCGCATATTTTGAAATTAATATATCGTAATATTCTAATGACTTTACTTTATTGCCTAAAGCATCATACGCTCTCGCAATATTTATGAGTCCTTTTTCGCTGAGCTCACCTTGCTCATAAGACTGGATCGCTTTTGAATAATTACCTAAAGCATATAAACTATCTGCAACTCTCAAAGTCTCATCAACTTGAGACGAGGCTTTGAGAGAACAAATAACTAATATTAAGACAACTATTTTATTCACTGACCTCAAATACGATTGGTAAGGAATACATGACGCCAACGGCTTTACCGTCTTGTTCTCCAGGCAACATTTGGGGAAGTTTTGAAACTACCCGTACTGCCTCTTTTTCTAACGCTGGAAATGCAGCTTTTGCTCTAACCTCAGAGGCTTTGCCTGTAATGTCAATTTTAAAAATAACCACGACTCTTTGCTTTCCAGTTATCTCTTTTCCACCAACTTTGGTGTTGAATTCGGATCCCACAAAGGTCGAAATATGCTGCGAAAGGCACTCTCTTAAGGCCTGATTATCTCCGGTGCATCCCGGGTAGGTTGGAACCTTTTCAATAACACCAATTGGCAGACTAAGTATTTCTTTAACAGTATCAAAGTCCGAATGGTTTACACCCTCTTCCGATGTCAACACATTTAAACTTCTTAAGGCATCTTCTTCTTCCTTGCTTATATTTCCTTTTTTGGCAACAGCTTCTAACAAATCGTTTACACGCTGAATTATTTCGCTGTTTTCGCCACCCGTAACATATTCTTGTGAAACTTGATTCTCGATCGACTCAGGGGTTTCTGTACAAGCCGTATACAATAGCATCCCTGCAATAAGTGGCAGTAAGAATAAATACTTTATTTGAACAATCTTTTTTGATTTCGATTTTTGTAACATAGTAATTCGTTTTTTGATTAATGAATGATTGAAAAATGTATTGATGAATGAAATTGATTCTGTTTTAAACACTTGTGCGAGTAGCTCTTGATAATAGCTCAATTTATCTTGCCTTTTTGCCACATTGGCGTCGGCAATATATTCCTGCAATAAAACCATGCGATTCTGAAATGCATATACAGCCGGATTGAACCAAAAAACGACGCGTAAAAGTTCGAAAAACAGCAAATCCAGAGAATGAAGCTGTTTTACATGCATTCGTTCATGTAATACAATGGTTGCCATTTGTGCTTCGGAAAGTTCCTCACCTATGAAAATTGTATTAAAAAATGAAAATGCAATATCTGTCTCTTTAAGCATTCTAATTTGTATCCCATTTACTTCAGTTAGTCTCCCTTGTAATCTTAATCGAATAAGGCGAACCAATTTGAATGTCAATAAAATAATGGCAACCACTGCGCCTATTGCCCAAATACCAATGATAATCTCAAACACCGAAAATCCTAATGAAGATGCCTCAGAAATAGCTATTCCGTCTAAGGCAACTACGGGAAGTCTAGTAGAAATATTCCCTATTAAAACAGCTGGCAATTGGATACTATATTCCTTTGGAATGGCCTGTTGAATGGCAGAAAATTGCAAGAATGGCAACACCATACTTAATAGTGGAGTACCCAGTAAATACAGTCTATTACATTGAAAAAAGGTTTCTCTTTTTAAGAATAAGTCATATCCTACCAAAAACAGCAATTGAAAACCAATGAGTTGTAACAAATAATGTATCATTCGGGTTGTTCTTTATTAATATCTTTCATGATAGTCTCCATTTCAGAAATACTGATATCATTTTTCTTCATAAAAAATGAAACCATACTCTTAAATGAACCTTGAAAATAACCATCAACTAGCTTATGTAAAGACTGATTACTATATGCTTCTTTTGGAACCTTCGGGAAATAAACATGTCCTCTTCCTTCCTTTCTATAATCCACAAATGCTTTGGATTCAAGTATCCGAACAATTGTTGAAACCGTGTTATAGGCAGGTTTAGGTTCTGGAAATTCATCAATCATCGAAGCCACATTGCTCTCACCCAATTTCCACAGGATGTGCATGATGTCTTCTTCGGCTTTAGTAAGTTGTTTCATAAACGCATATTGAGTATCAGTTGTCAAATATAACTAAAATATTAGTTATAACTAATATTTTAGTTATAAATATGTAACGAATCTATAAATTGATCGTCTAACCGTTGGCTTATGGATATACTTTTTGTTGTTATTGGATTTCTACTCATGCTTGTTGGTATTGTGGGCAGTATTCTACCCGTTATTCCTGGAAATCCGATTTCTTGGGCAGGTTTGATTATGCTTTACCTCGCTCCCTCCATGGAGTTTGATTGGATCTTTATTAGCATCACAGGAGTGATTGCTATAACCATTTACATCTTAGACTATATAATTCCGGCTATTGTAACCAAGAAATTAGGCGGAAGTAAAGCTGGAGCTTGGGGTGCATTTATTGGGCTTTTTGTTGGAATTATCGCCCCTATTCCATTCGGGATATTATTAGGGCCTTTTGCGGGCGCCTTAATAGGCGAATTAGTGGTTAATAAAACCGAAGGGAAACTTGCGCTAAAAGCCGCCATTGGTTCATTTGTTGGATTTCTAACTTCAACATTTATCAAGTTTAGTGTGACTGTTATTTTTCTACTTATATTCATTTGGAAAACTATGGCGTATCGGGATATCTTGTTTTAATTAGCGCCATGTTGTTTGCTATTCAATAATGGTATTTCGTCCCTTTGCGGAAGCTCGCCATCTTTAAAGTCAGAGAAGAAACCATTTTTCGCTTTCACCAAGAACAAACATCCAAACGAACTTGACTGAAGGTTACTGCTAAAATTAACCGCATTGCAATACCTTTGACATTCATAACAGTTTACTAAAAAATTCTCAATGCGCTTAAAGGCAGTACTATTTGATATGGACGGGGTAATTGTGGATACGGAGCCACTTCACCGCAAGGCTTATTTTTCGATGTTTGATGACGTTAACATTCATGTTGATGAGGCACTTTATAATAGCTTTACCGGTCAATCTACAATCAATATCTGTAAAGAATTGGTTCGTTTGTTCGAACTACCGGAAACGCCAGAAATTTTGATGAAGTTAAAGAGAAAGCATTTTAAATACTTATTTGAAAATGATACGTCCCTAGGTTTATTGGATGGTGTATTGGATCTTATTAAAGATTATCACTCCAACGGTCTAACATTGGTTCTAGCCTCTTCGGCTTCGATGACGAACATTGACCGAATTTTTGATCGGTTCGATCTCAATCAATATTTTATTGCGAAACTAAGTGGTGCAGACCTTCAGCAAAGCAAACCACATCCAGAAATTTTTATCAAAGCCGCTGAAGCTGCCGGCTTCAATAAAGAGTATTGTATGGTAATTGAAGACTCTACGAATGGCATGAAGGCAGCTAATTCTGCCGCAATTTTTTGCGTTGGTTACCGAAGCAATCACTCCAAAAATCAAGATTACTCCTATGCAGATAAGGTAATTGAAGACTTTAAAGAGATAAATTTTAAAAGTATTTCTTCACAATTCTAGCAGCTTCAGCTACCAAACTTGGGTTTAAGTCGTTATATTTGATAAGGTATAACGACTTATCAAATGATTTCAGTAGAGCAGGCAACAACTATTGTTGAGAATAATATCAAACCCACAACGCATTTCGAGAGGATTCCTCTTTCAAAAGCGAATACCTATGTACTTACTAAAGATATCATATCAGAAATAGACATGCCTCCTTTTCGGCAATCTGCCATGGATGGTTATGCGCTTTTCTTGCACGATTCATTGACGTACCGACTTATTGGAGAAGTAAAGGCGGGTGATGACGCGCATCCCGTTTTAATGCCAGGGGAGGCGATCCGAATTTTCACAGGTGCTCCTGTACCAGAGAGAGCCAATGCAATCATAATGCAGGAACGCGTTGATGCAAATAATAGCAGCATTACCATCTCAGGGACTGTTTCCCTTAACGCGAATATCAGACCATTGGGAGAACAAGTCAAAAAAGGGCACATGGCTCTAAAAAAAGGATCGGCGCTCACAACTGCCGCAATTGGTTATCTCGCATCCCTTGGAATTACGGAAGTTGAAGTGTATAAAAAACCCTCGGTAGCAATTCTAGTTACTGGAAATGAACTTGCGAAAGCAGGAGCTCCCTTACAATACGGTCAGATTTACGAGAGTAATGCGTTAATGCTTGACGCGGCCGTAATCAATGCTGGGTTTCAGGACGTCACTCAATATAAAGTGGCAGATAACTTTGAAGAAACGCGTCACATTATTGAAGAACTAATTACCAAGCATGACATAATTTTAGTCTCAGGAGGAATCTCTGTTGGCGACTATGATTTCGTAGGCAAGGCTTTTGCAGCGCTAGCGGTAGAAGAATTGTTTTACAAAGTGAAACAAAAACCGGGGAAGCCTTTATTCTTCGGAAGAAAAGAAAATACAATGCTTTTTGCATTGCCTGGAAATCCGGCTGCAGCACTCACTTGTTTCTATTTGTATGTAGCGGTGGCACTTAACAAATTAGCTGGAAACAACAACTTTTCACTAAGAAGGATCCGAGCCAAATCCCAATCATCTTTTACAAAAAAAGAAGGTCGCGGTCAATTTCTGAAGGCTCGGTATAAAGATCATACCGTTGAAATTTTAGAAGGTCAGAACTCATCTATGCTGCATACTTTCGCATTGGCAAATGCATTGGTTTATCTTTCAGAAGAAAAAAACACAATTAATACAAACGATGAAGTCGACGTGATTCTGCTTCCAAATCGCTAGCTATGGATTATAAAATTAAAAGCAGAATATGGATTGAAGCAGATGGAGAAATCTTACTTGGCGAAGGCCGAGTGTCTTTGCTTAAGGCAATTGGAGAAACAGGCTCTTTATCTAAGGCTGCAAAGTCGATGGGAATGTCTTATAAGAAAGCCTGGTCATTGATTGATGCAGTAAATTCAAGAGCGAATAAACCCGTATGTGAAAAAAGTATCGGAGGAAAAAGTGGCGGTGGCACCATATTAACGGACTATGGCAAGGCTTTGATTAAAACATATGAAACGATTAACGAAAATTGCTGGAAATATTTAGATAAACAAATCTCCCAGTCGGATTTAACATGATCTTTGAAATTGAACATTATTGGCTTTTCCTAGCCGTGCTTCCCGTCCTATCATTTCTATATGCAAGTGTTGGACATGGAGGAGCAAGCGGCTATTTAGCGTTGATGGCATTGTTTTCATTTGCTCCTGAGGCCATGAAGCCAACTGCCTTATTATTAAATTTATTTGTAGCTGGGATTGCCTTTTATCACTATTACAAGGCAGGTTATTTTAATAAAAAGCTGTTTTTATCCTTTGCCATTACCTCGATCCCATTGGCATTCATTGGCGGTATGATTGAAGTAGACGCATCGCTTTATAAAAAGCTTCTAGCGATATTATTGATTTTCGCTATTCTCAAAATGCTGCGTGCTTTCGGGAAGGAAAGCAGGCTTAATAAGGACGTTAAAATTTGGCAAGGACTACTCGTTGGTGGTATCATCGGGTTCTTTTCAGGCTTAGTTGGTATAGGCGGCGGCATCATACTCACACCCGTGATTTTAATGCTACACTGGGGGAAAATGAAGGAAGCGGCAGCCGTTTCGGCCCTCTTTATTTGGGTGAATTCGGCCTCAGGTTTAATGGGACAAATAACCAGCGGCGTTTCAATTTCAACAACTGCCTTTGTGTTAGTTGCGATTGCGTTTGTAGGTGGATTTTTAGGAAGTTATTTTGGAAGCAAGAAATTGAACAATCAATGGTTGAGTTATATTTTAGCATTTGTGTTAACCATTGCATCCGTAAAATTATTTTTCACCTAGAATATGAAGAGAGAAACAACAACAGGAATCATATTGGCAGGTGGCAAAAGTTCAAGAATGGGTCGAGACAAAGGCCTTTTGGCACTAAATGGCAGGACATTTATGTCGCATATTATTGAGGCATTAGAACCTGTTGTAAATGATATTATCATTGTAAGCAATAATTCAGATTATGACATTTATAAACTGAAAAGAATAGCAGATATTTTGAAAGATTCTGGCCCGTTGGCAGGATTATACACAGGCTTGTTTCATTCAGAAACTGAAAATAATATTGTTTTGAGTTGTGATGTTCCGCTAATTAATACGGCGGTTTTAAACATCCTAATTGAAGGATTTGAAACAGAAAAGGATGTGATTCACATTAAAAGCGAAGAGAAAAACATGCCGCTCATTGCAATTTACAAAAAGAAGTGCATGCCACATTTTTTGAAACGCTTACATGACGGAGAAAGACGGTTGCAGACGGCAATTGATAATATCAATACGAAATCAATACCATTAGAACCCGCAATGCAAAGATTCGTGAAAAACATAAATACAGCTAGTGACCTAAAAGAAATAACGAATGGAAGTGACGATTAAATATTTCGGATTATTAGCGGAGGTCACAAACCAAAATGAAGAGACCTTGGTATTTTCAAGCACTTCTATTTCGGAATTACTCGAAGCG
Organism: Candidatus Latescibacterota bacterium; assembly: GCA_047615425.1. Taxonomy (GTDB): domain Bacteria; phylum Bacteroidota; class Bacteroidia; order Flavobacteriales; family Flavobacteriaceae; genus Patiriisocius. Next base: position 11,048 of record JBLHGH010000019.1, on the reverse strand, counting down.
CTTTATATAAAATATCCAGCGTTAAAAGAAAAGGATTTCCAGGTGGCTCAAAACCTTGAAATCGTTTCCAAAGAAGCGTCAATTACAGCAACTGAAATAGCACTGTTACCTCCATTTTCGGGTGGATAAAAGATGAGTAGATATAGCAGACATATCGTTTTAGATGAAATTGGGCAAGCAGGTCAAAACAAACTTTTCTTGGCAAAAGTTTTGGTGGTTGGTGCTGGTGGTTTGGGCTGTCCAGTGATGCAATATCTAACGGCTGCAGGCATAGGGTCTCTTGGAATTATTGATTTTGATGTGGTAGAAGAATCAAACTTGCAACGTCAAATATTATTTGGGACGCGTACTTTGGGAATGAATAAGGCGATAGCTGCAAAAGAAAGACTGGAAGACTTAAACCCTACTATTTCAATCGTGGCATATACAGAAAAGTTAACCCCTGCAAATGCGCTAGGGCTTTTTGAGCACTATGATATTATTGTTGACGGAACAGATAATTTTGCCACACGTTATTTGATAAATGACGCGTCCATTCTCACCAATAAGCCCGTGGTTTATGGTGCTATTTATAAATTCGAAGGGCAGGTTTCTGTATTTAATTATCAGGGTGGCCCCAGTTATCGCTGCTTATTTGCCAACCCCCCGAAAGCAGGTTCGGTCGCTAATTGTTCAGAAGTTGGTGTGTTAGGTGTGTTACCCGGTATTATTGGAACGATGCAGGCCAATGAGGTGCTTAAAATTATTCTAGGCTTTGACGCTGTTCTATCTGGAAAACTCCTTTGTTTCAATGCGAAAACTTCGGAAACAGTCACCTTGAAAATTTCGAAGAATGCTTCGGAAAACCAAAAGATATTGGCAAGAAAAGATAGTTTTGAGCAATATGATTACGAAGCTTTCTGTGGAATTCCCATTTCAGAAATTACGGCTAAAGAAGCTTTATCGCTAGAAAACACCTTGTTCATTGACGTAAGAGAATTTGGCGAGCAACCAAGTGTCGCCTTAGCGAACTATATCCAAATCCCATTAGGAACCATCGCACAAAACGTGAACCAATTCAATTCAGAAAAAAATAAAATTCTCTTTTGTCAGACTGGGGTTCGATCAAAAAAGGCGGTCGAATTATTGCAGCAACTTAAACAAGAAAATTGTTATAATCTAAAAGGTGGCGCAGCAGCTATTTTGAAGTACTTAAAACACGTAACAAAATGAAAGAACGAAAAGCAAAAAATGTTTTTATAGCAGGTGCAATTTCATCTGAATTTATAGGAACCTCTATCGCGAAACATCAGTCAAAAACAACGATTGGTGCACACAATATATTTCTTGGCCAAGTACGTGCGGATGAAGTAGACGGCAAACAAATAACGGCCATTGAATATAGTGCCCACGCTGACATGGCTAATGCCAAGTGTTTTGAGATTAGAGAGGCTACTTTTGAAAAATTCAATCTAACCTGTATGCATATTTATCATAGTCTAGGAAAAGTAAATGCAGGCGAAATTTGTCTGTTCGTTTTTGTTTCATCTCCAAGACGAAAAGAAGTCTTTAAAGCATTAGAATATATCGTTGAAGAAATCAAAGCGAAAGTCCCGGTATTCGGAAAGGAACTTTTTGAAGATGAATCACATCAATGGAAAGTAAACTCTTAATGAGATGTTGATTCGTTTAACTGTTGAGCCGAAGAATCGATTAAACAGTTAAGCAAATAAACAATTAAACAAAAAACAGTTAAACAATTACACAGTTAAACGCATTAACATCAAAGAAGATGGTAGACATAACACATAAATCAAACACGCTGCGTATTGCCACCGCGCAAGCCATTGTAAGGGTTTCGAAAGAAGCAACAATCACAGCTATTGAGGAAGATACCGTTCCTAAAGGGAATGTCTTTGCCATGAGTAAAGCAGCTGGATTATTAGGCGTTAAAAAAACACCTAATATCCTTCCAGACTGCCATCCATTGCCCATAGAATATACTGGCATTGAATACGAAATAAACGGCTTAGAAATCCAGGTACTTTGCACCGTCAAAACAATTTACAAAACGGGTGTCGAAGTTGAGGCCATGCATGGTGCCAGTGTTGTTGCCTTGAATATGTATGACATGTTAAAGCCTATCGACAAAGGCGTTGAAATTCATCAAATAAAATTACTAGAGAAAAAAGGAGGCAAATCCGACTTTAAGGACCGCTTTAGAAAATATTTAAAAGCTGCTGTTATTGTCTGCTCCGACACTATTTCTGAAGGGCAAAAAGAAGACAGGGCTGGTAAAGCCATTATTGCGAAATTAGAACAATCTAATATTACAATAAGTCAATATATTGTTATTCCAGACGAGAAAGAAATTATTCAAGAAAAGGCAAAGCGGTTTGCGAGTGAAGGCTTGGATTTAGTAATATTTACAGGAGGCACAGGGCTATCAGCGCGAGATGTGACCCCGGAAGCCTTGCATGAAATAATTGACAGAAAAATACCGGGAATAGAAGAAGCTATTCGAAGTTACGGGCAAAACAGAACCCCATATTCGATGCTTTCCCGAAGTGTAGCGGGAACCATTCACGATACATTGATACTTGCCTTACCTGGCTCTACTAATGGTGCGAAAGAATCCATGGATGCTATTTTCCCATCCGTATTACATGTATTTAGAATTCTAAAAGGAGCAAGACACGATTAATGAAAAAACAAGAACCCATATTGACAGATTCCTACGGAAGAGCGCATGCCTACTTGCGTATTTCACTTATTGAACGTTGCAATCTACGTTGCACGTATTGCATGCCAGAGGCTGGAGTTCAACTATCGCCTCGGAGTCATTTAATGACCTATGAAGAAATTTACACCATTGCAAAGACCTTTGTTGATCATGGCGTAACCAAAATTCGTCTTACAGGTGGTGAACCTCTTGTCAGGAAAGACATTCCAATCATTCTAGAAAAATTAGCTTCTCTTCCTGTTGAACTATCTATTACCTCAAATGCGGTTATCATTGACAAGTTCATTGGCACTTTAAAAACCAATGGCGTAAAAAGCATCAATGTGAGTTTAGATTCACTCGTATCAGAAAAGTTCAAAGAAATCACGCGTAGAGATGAATTTGATAGGGTATACAAGAACATTCTACTGTTGGTTGCTGAAGGATTTAATGTGAAGGTGAACGCTGTTCTCATGAAAGGATTCAACGACAACGAAATCATTGATTTTATTAATTTCACTAAGGACCTACCTATTTCAGTTCGCTTTATTGAGTTTATGCCTTTTGACGGGAACAAATGGAACATGAAGAAAATGGTTTCGTATAAAGAAGTTATGGAATATGTAAATGCTAGCTTTTCTGAAGAAAAAATAGAACGTTTACAAGACGCGCCAAACGACACTTCCAAAAACTATAAAATACAAGGCTATAAGGGCAGTTTTGCAATCATTAGCTCAGTTACCAATCCATTTTGTGATAGTTGCAATAGACTCAGGTTAACGGCCAATGGTCAATTAAAAAATTGCCTGTTTTCTGCTACGGAATCTGATTTGCTAACTACACTTCGAGAAGGAAAATCTATTGAACCAATAATTCAAAAGGCAGTTCGGGCAAAACTTAAAATACGTGGCGGCATGGATACCCTTGAAAAATTACAAGAACCCAAACTACACTCACAAAACCGAAGTATGATTACTATTGGTGGTTAGAAAGACACATACTATTTATCGGCTAGCACTTGCTTGTATTTCCCCTTACTTTTTCGAATTCTAACAGCAACTACCTTATATTCTGGGCACATCGCTTCAGAATCATGAATATCACCCGTTAAATTATTAATCATAATTTCAGGAAAATGGAAGGTTGTACTTAAAATACCTGTTTTCACCTCATCGGTTATACGTGCCTTGACATCCACTTTGCCTCTTGGCGATTCCAGACAAACATAATCTCCGTTGGCAACACCATTATCCTTTGCATCTGCCGGATTAATCATTAAATAATCATCCTGTAGAATCAACTCATTATCAGTTCTTCTCGTCATGGCACCACAATTATAATGCTCTAACTCACGATTGGTTGTTAGGATATACGGGAAGTCTTTTGCGTGTTCTGTCAACTCTTTTGTTTCCTCCCAAGCATTAAATTCGAAATAACCTTTTCCTCTTTTAAAATCTACTGTGTGTAGTATTTGTGTATCTGTTCCATCCTTTGCAACAGGCCACTGCAAACCATTCTTGCCCAATCTATCCCAAGTTATTCCTGCGAAAAAAGGCACAATCTGCGAAATCTCCTCGAGCATGCCGTCTGGCGTATAATCTGCTTGTGGATAGCCCATTTTATTCATGATTTCAACAATAATTTGACCATCAGGCTTAGAACCTACAACGGGCTCCACTACTTGCCTTACAGCTTGTACGCGGCGTTCACCGTTTGTAAATGTTCCGCTTTTTTCTAAGAACGAAGCACCAGGTAAAATCACATCTGCATACTTAGCAGTTTCAGTCATAAACAGTTCTTGAACGATAACAAGATCCGTAGCTTCTAATGCCTTTATTACCTTCTTCGTATTTGGGTCTGTTTGTACAATATCCTCGCCAATCACCCAAAGCGCCTTCAACTTGCCGTCAAGTGCCGCATCAAACATTTCTGGAATTTTATACCCAATTTTGGATGGCACATCAACACCATAAAATTCATTATATTTTTTGTTTACCTCTGGTTTAGTCACGTCCATATAACCCGCCCCTTGGTGGGGTTGCACGCCCATATCAGCACTTCCTTGCACATTGTTTTGACCGCGTAATGGATTTACACCAACGCCTCTGCGTCCAATATTTCCTGTTAACAAGGCTAAATCTGCAATTTGCACCACCGTAAAGGTCCCTTGTGAATGCTCCGTAACACCCAGGCCATGAAATGACATTGCATTTGGCGCGGTCGCATACGCTACAGCAGCATCTTTAATTATATTTCTATCCACTCCACAAACATCTTCTAGCTTATCTAAATCAATGTTTAAAATCTCTTTTTTGAATTCCTCAAAGCCTTCCGTTCTATCATCGATGAAACTCGCATCGGCATGTCCTTCCGTAATAATGTAATACATCATCATGTTTAAAACAGCGACATTGGTTCCTGGTCTCAACGGAATGTGATGTGTTGCATATCTCGCTAATTCCGTTCTACGTGGATCAATGACTATCGAAACATTATCCGACTTCATCGAGAACTGTTTCATTTTAGCGCCAGTAACAGGATGCGCATCCGTTGGATTTGCACCAATCACCATGATACAATTGGTGTCTTTTAGATCATCAATAGAATTTGTTGCAGCTCCTGTTCCGTAAGTGCGTTGCATCCCAAGGGCCGTTGGCGAATGACATACTCTCGCACACCCATCGATATTATTCGTCCCGATAACGGTTCTAATAAATTTCTGCATTAGGTAATTCTCCTCATTCGTACAACGAGCTGAAGAAATTCCAGCAATGGAATCTGAACCGAATTCAGTCTTAAAAGAAGTCAGTTTAGAGGCAATAAATTCATACACCTCATCCCAACTAACTTTTTCAAATTTGCCATTTCGTTTGATCATAGGCGAATCTAATCGCTCTGGATGATCGTAAAATTTAAACGCATAACGTCCTTTTATACAGGTATGTCCTTGATTCACTTCGGCGTCATAGGGCGCGGTAATGCTCAAAATTGCACCATTACTGGTTGAAACCTCAAGATTACAACCTACACCACAATAGGTACAAATAGTTCTAGTTGTATCTGTAGCTTGAATTGCTTTTGACTGAAATACATCTGATATTGCAGAAGTAGGACAGGCCTGAGCACAAGCGCCACAGCTCACACAGTCTGAATCCATAAAGGAATCGTCCATCCCTTTTATAATGTGCGAATCAAAGCCACGTCCAGACATGCTCAAAACAAATTCACCTTGAACTTCATCACAGGCACGAACACATCGATAGCAATTAATACATTTTGACAAATCTGATGTCATGTATGGATGACTTAAGTCTTTTAATCTAAACAAGTGATCTTCTCCTTTTGGATACCGAACATTACGAATTCCAACTTGTGCTGCCACCGTTTGTAATTCGCAATTACCATTTACTTCACAGGTCAAACAATCTAAAGGGTGATCTGTTAAAACGAGTTCAATGATGTTCTTTCGAAGTGCTTTTACAGACTCAGAACTTGTATAAATATACTGTCCTTCTGCTACCGGCGCATGGCAAGAAGCCATTGTCTTTACGGGCCCATCGACAGACAATGCAACCTCAACACTACATACGCGACACGCTCCAAAGGGATCTAAATTAGGTGCATCACATAAGGTTGGGACAAGGTTTTTATCTTTATAACGTCTAATAAACGCTAAGATCGTCTCTCCATCAACTATTTCAAACGCGTGATTATCTATATAGGCAGTTTTCATAATTATGATTTCTTATTTCTGGTTTCTAATTCCAAATTCACAAAAATTAATTAGACCCTGATTTTTTAAATTTGTTTCCTTTATACTCTGATTGTTGAAGGTATTTAATAAATCCTTCTGCAATATTATCCATTACTGATCCAGACGATCTTAATATTTGATCCTTTAAACTAAAGTCCTTTGAAAAGGAGGCTTAGAAGTACAGTCATGAATACTTTTTGCAAGTTTTCTGGCTTCTTTCCAAACTTCAAGGTTTTCAAAACGTCTTACAGTTCCCATGTTACTTAATCAGAAATTAAAAATTAGAAATCAATTAAAATATTGCTTTAATTCGTCATCAAAATATTGCAATGCATTTCGCACCGGCAATGGTATTCCTCCTCCGTGAGCACACAAGGAGCCCTCTTCTAATGTTGTCAATAAATCTGTAAATAATTTTCTGTCAATTTTGTAATCTGAAGTCAGTGCTTTTTCAGATAATTCTTGTCCGCGTTTTGTTCCTAATCTACATGGGAAGCATTTTCCGCAACTTTCATAGGAAGCAAAATCGAATAGATGTTCAATTAATTTCATGATGGGATAGTCTCTCGGAATGCTAACAATCGAAGCATGTCCAAGTAAAAAACCTTCCTTTGAAAATGATTCGAAATCGATTGCCAAGTCATTAATCTTAGAGACGGGAACCAATCCACCTAGCGGACCTCCAATTTGAAGCGCTTTTACTTCAGATTTAAAACCACCTCCCAGAGCATTCACAACTTCAGAAAGCGATGTTCCCATTTCAACCTCATACATACCTGGATTATTGAAACAACTATCCAAACAAACGAGCTTGGTCCCAGAAGAACGCTCTGTTCCAATCTGTTTCCATGCTTGTCCTCCATTCGAAATAATATAATGCAAAGCCGCTAATGTCTCTACATTATTAACCGTTGTTGGCTTATTAAAAAGCCCTTTTTGTGCTGGAAAGGGTGGACGCACACGCACTTCAGGGCGTTGACCTTCAATGGAATTTATCAAGGCAGTTTCCTCACCACAGATATAACTTCCTTGTGCCTGAATAATTTTAAAATCGAAATCGAAACCGCTACCGTCAATATTCTTTCCTATCAATCCCTTGTCTCGTAATGCATCAATTGCATTTTGAACAATGCTTACTGATTCTGGGTACTCAGCTCTAATATACACGATACCATAACTGGCATGTGTCACATAGCCTGAAATTAACATCCCGAACAAAACGGAATGCGGTCTTTCTTCTAAGAGGTACCTATCTGAATAGGCTCCAGGATCACCTTCATCAGCATTGCAAATGATAAATTTTGTCTCGTTTTTTACATTTCGGCAAAATTCTAGTTTCATTCCCATAGGAAAACCAGCACCACCACGCCCTCGAACATTCGAAGTTTTTATTTCTTCTAAAACAGCCTTAGAATCTTGCTTCAACGCCTTTAAAAATGGTTGATAGTAGTCGGAAATATTAGTGAAAGGCATCGTTAGAATTTCTTTCCCATTCGCCTTTACATTGTATGTATCCTTGTTTAAATCACTATCGGAAGTGAGAATAGCTTTTAAGTTTTCCACAGCGCCACCAGAATAATTTTTTCCCATATAATGAAAGGCTGCATTCTCGTGACATCTTCCTAGGCAGGTCATATGGCCAATTTCGTCTGCATCAAAAGTAGCTTTCAAGGTTTCGAGCACTTTCTCTTGGGTGCCAGCACAAACACATGCTGTCCCATTACATACATAAACTTTTTTACCTTTATTTTCGGGTTTTAGGAAATCGTAAAAACTAGCCGTTCCGAAGGCATTTGCTTTTCCAACCAAAAATTCTTTGGCTAATTTTTCCATCGCCTCATCACTGGGAGCACCATCCGGCTTAGCCAATTCCCCTAATTTACTAAAGAAACTATCCTGAACTCCTTTTCTACCTAGTAATTCACTTAAATTATCTGACATGTATATTAACTAGCTTTGGTGTTTGATTTATTCATTTTTGTTCGTTGTGGATGGGAATAGCAAGTAGCACGTTCATCTCTACAAAAAGCAAAAAGCGTAATTCCAAGTTCTTTTGCGAAATCGACTGCCAAAGATGACGGTGCGGATACTGCCGCTAAAAATGGAACCTGTGCTTTAAAGCATTTTATTACTATTTCATATGATATTCTACCGCTAACGGTAATAACTTTTGCTTGATCTAAAGAATCTAAGGTAATCAATTTTCCAATCACCTTATCCACGGCATTATGGCGCCCGATGTCTTCCATAGCACAGAGCATTTCTCCTGTGACGGAAAATGCAGCTGCCGCGTGTGTGCCTCCAGATTGTTTAAAGTCATGCTGAAACATGCCCATGGTTGAGAACATCTGATGAATTAAATTGATATCAATTTTCTGGGCATCATCAATAGTTTTACCGATGAATGCCAGATCGCTTAATGCTGTTTTACCACAAATTCCGCAGGAAGAAACAGATAATAAGCTTCGGCTATTGGAATAACCCGACCCTAATTTGTCTTCGGGTATCGTCACATTAACGATGGTCACGATTCCATCCTCGTTTTCCTTCTTTAAAATAACATCTGGCTTGAATTTGGAATCGTTAATGATTCCTTCGCAATGCAAAAGGCCACGCACCAAGCTGGAATCTTCACCGGGTGTGCGCATAGACACCGTAAATGCGGTATCGTTGATGTTTATTTGCAAGGCCTCTTCGATGGTAAGCGAGTCAACAATTTTGTTGTCCTTCCCTTCGTCAAATTTCTTGCCTTCGTACTTCCTTGTTGCCATACCTGAATTGGGTTACAAAGTGTGATTATTACAAATTTAATGGAAATAACCACATGGAATTGTTAAAAAACCAATGATTCTATGCTAAAAATAGCAAATATTTAAAATAATCCTGAAATATTACCTTCGTTATCAATGCTAATATTTTCTGAAGCTGGATGCGCCGGAAGACCTGGCATTCGCATCATCTCTCCAGTAATTGGCACTAAAAAACCTGCGCCCGCCGCAATTTCTATTTCCCGAATGGTAATTGTAAAACCTGTTGGGCGGCCAATTAGTTTAGGATCATCCGATAAGGATTTCTGAGTTTTCGCCATGCAAATAGGCAGTCCTTCAAGCCCTAAATCCGCTATGACGCGAAGATTCTTTTTAGCCTTTGATGAATATTCTATATTCGCTGCGCCATAAATTTTTGTGCATATGGTTTCAATTTTATCCACAACAGACATGTCCCAACTGTACAGTGGTTTAAAATCAGACTCACCAGACGCTACAATTTCAACAACCTGTTGTGCTAAATCTAATGCTCCTTTACCTCCTTTTGCCCAAACCTCAGCAAGTGCGACACGTACATTATTTTCTTTAGCGAATGCTTGAATGGTTTCTATCTCCGCATCTGAATCTGAAACAAAGCGGTTAATAGCAATTACAGGTACAATATTGAATTGCTTTACATTTTCAAGGTGCTTTTCAAGGTTCGGAATACCCTTTTTAAGTGCTTCAACGTTTTCTTCTGTTAGGGATTTTAAGTCGGCACCACCATGATATTTCAAAGCTCTAATAGTCGTTGTGATTACCACAGCCTTTGGCGAAAGACCTGCACTCTGACATTTTATATCTAGGAATTTTTCAGCCCCGAGGTCAGCACCAAAACCAGCTTCCGTTACAACATAGTCCGATAGCGTCATTCCCATGCGTGTAGCAATCACCGAATTTGTTCCCTGTGCAATATTCGCGAAGGGTCCGCCATGAATTATGGCTGGATTTCCCTCAATAGTTTGCACTAAGTTTGGCTTAACTGCCTCTTTCAGTAAGGCTGCCATAGCGCCCTCTACTTTTAAGTCTCGACAATATACAGGTTCTTTCTTGAAGGTGTAGCCAATAAATATATTTCCTAGGCGACGTTTAAGATCTGCCAAGTCATCACACAAACATAAGATTGCCATGATTTCTGAAGCCGCGGTTATATCGAATCCTGTCTCACGTGGCACACCAGACGTTGGTCCACCAAGTCCTACGACAATATTCCGAAGGGCTCGATCATTCATATCCATAACACGCTTCCAAGTAACGGTACGTGCATCAATCCCTAATGAATTTGTTTTTGATTGAATATTATTATCAAGTACAGCCGACAATAAGTTATGTGATTTTTCAATAGCTGCGAAGTCACCTGTGAAGTGCAAATTGATATCTTCCATTGGAAGCACTTGCGAGTAACCGCCTCCTGTAGCTCCACCTTTAATTCCAAAAACAGGACCCAATGATGGCTCCCGCAATACAACCGTAGTTTGCTTACCAAGCTGATTTAAACCTTCTGAAAGACCAATAGACATAGTAGTCTTCCCTTCACCAGCAGGTGTTGGCGAAATAGCAGTAACCAAGATTAGGTTGCTTTGATTTACTTTATCTGAATCAATTTTTGTTTGTGGTAGTTTAGCCTTGTATTTGCCGTACATTTCAATATCATCCTCTTCTAATCCTAATTTTTCGGCAATGGTCCGGATGTGTTTTAACTCAATTTGTTTAGCAATATCTAAGTCGGTCATATTATTTTATGGTTAATAGATTTGACCGAATTTAATAATAATTGCGAACATAA
>JBLHGH010000018.1:0-19124 GCA_047615425.1 Candidatus Latescibacterota bacterium | reverse complement strand
AAGTGATCCAATGACGCCTCAAGAATTAAGAGAGCTATTAACGAAGTCCCAAAACGGAGATCCGGATGATGATTGTTTGATGTGTGGATCTTAAACTTTAAGTGTTAAGCAAAAAAAGGAAGTCAGAACTAATTGGCTTCCTTTTTTTATGGAATAAACTGAAGCAAATACCCAAGCGAAGCTCCAATAATAACAATCCAAATCACAGAAACCTTCTTAAAAAAGAAGACCAAAATAGCTGCAATACAGGCAATCACAGTGCCGCGCCAATTAACCAGCGTTTCAACGCTCATTGTGAATAAAACCGAAATCATTACGGCAACAGCAGCCACATTCACACTGTCCAAGAAGTAGCTGAGTAGTTTGGATTTTCGCATTTTAGGAACTAGCGGGTTGAGTATCCATACGAATAGGAATGAAGGGAGAAATATTCCGAAAGTGGCGGCCATAGCACCCCAAAAACCGCCAAGCTGATAACCAATAAACGTAGCGGTTGAAAGCACAGGTCCTGGTGTAAATTGTCCAATTCCAATGGCTTCTATTAAGGCTTGACGTGAAAGCAGCCCTGTAGTCACAAGTTCTGCATCGAGATAGGCGAAAAGCACATAGCCACTTCCGTAGAGAATGCTACCGACTTCTAAAAAAGCCCAAAAAATCTTAAACGTTGTGAGTTTGGCAATACCTTCTGCAGAAAAAAATAACAGTAAAAAGGGGGAATAACTCTTTAGGCTTGGCTGCTGTAACCTAGCTTTCATTAAAAAGTATAAAGCACCTAAAGCACCTCCAAAGAGGAGTGTTATAACTTCGTTAATTCCATAGAGGCCAAAGCCTAAAACCAGCAAGCCAAGAATAGCTAACTCGAAGGATTTTATTGCTTTCTTTCCTAATTTAAATACTGCAGAAGCAATGATGGCAAGCACAGCTGGTTGTATTCCTTGAAGAAAGGGTTGCGCTTCAGGGAGCGTTCCGTAGCGCATATATAGCCATGCTAAAAGTAAAGTGATTGTCACTGCTGGAAAAATAAAGCAAAAACCAGCAACAAAGAGGCCTTTGACACCGGCTCTTTCATGACCACAATGCATGGTCATCTCAGTTGAATTAGGTCCAGGAATTAAATTGGTGGCACCCATCAAATCTAAAAAATGCTGTCGTGACATCCACTGCCTCTTAGTGACTACTTCGTCCTCCATCATGGCAACATGTGCGGCAGGACCACCAAAGGCAAAGCAGCCTAATTTAAAAAAGACTGTGGCCACTTCTTTTAGATTCGAGCTATTCATTCACTTTTAACTTGTCTGTTCCTAGGTATTTATCGTCTTTATTGTAGTACCAAGCTCTATTTTTAGGCATTTTAATGTCTTGAATAGCAGCTTCTTCAGTAAGGAGAATATACTCGCCTGTATCTTTTCCTTTGCCATTTGGATGCCCCTTATAGAATTGGTAGATCTCCATAGCATAGGTAGTTGGGTCAAAGTAAAAATACCAAACATCGTTTCCTACAGCCTTATCATACTGGACTTCGAGTACCAGATATTCTTTACCCTTGAAAGATTGTTTTTCTACGGTTTCTGAAATATGCGTCCCAGGATCTTTCAATTTCATGGGGAGTCCGTAGAGATAGGTGTAATAGTTTTTATAGAGTTTTGCCATCTCGCAGGGCGTTCTTTTTCCTGCAACAGAATCTGTTATTGATGTACGGCACTTTGCTTTATTAATGGTATAGGTTGTTTGCGTTGTATCTCGTGTTTCCTTCACTTGAAAATATTCGTGAGGAATATTTATTTGGATATTACTTTCTCTATTGGAGCTATTTGGCGTTTCCATAGTGACAATAAATTGGCTATTAAACTGCTCCCAATTACCATTTGGATCGTGATACTTAATCGCTTTGTTAAGTAGTTCGGGTCCGGTTATAGACTGACTAAAACATACTTGGAATGCTAAAAAAGCAAGGAGAAAAAGAGTTGGTTTCATTGAAGACGATATTTATCATTTCTAAAGATAATATTTTGAATAGTTTTATTTCGACAAGAACTACTTATTTATGGAATGCGGAACAGCGATGCGTTTAGGCAACTAGCCCGTTTTGTAATCTCAGAATTCTCTTTTAGAGAATTGAAAAAAAATAAAGGTCTCACAGTTTTAAACTATGAGACCTTTGGCTTAAGTTAAGTATGGCTTTTAGCTCATGTCTTTGTTATAGCTCTGGTGATACTCTTCTATTAAGTTCATCAATGCCGTAACTAAGTCTTTTGTCTCCATCAATAGACTAAAGTAAAGCGTAGTGTTCTTCGGGCTAGATTCTTCTGTTCTTGTTCGTTGAATTTGCGTAGCAATCATTGCTGAAATATCTGCAAATGCTTTGTTTTTTCGAACTAAGATGTCATCCAATTTCTCAAACTCACGATTGTCGAAAATTGAAACAATGTCCTTTAGAAGATCATCTAATGACGAATCAATTTCTTGCAAATCTTTAATTTGATTAAATCGTAGCGCCTTGTGATTGTTATTCACATGCTTATAACTAATCTTGCCCATATACTCCAAAGATTGTGTCATATCTGTAAGATAACTCAATACAAGAATGTAGAAATTACTTCCACGAACACTTGTGTCGTCTAAGTTTTTAATGAAGAAGAAAATATGGTCTCTTAATTCATCAACCTCGTCGCTTAATTTATTAATACGACCTTTACTCTTTTTGAGTTTGCCTAGATTCTGTTTTGATAAACCAAGAATAAGTTCTGAATAAATCTTGTTTGTCCTAGAAACCACTTTCGAAATATTGTCTGCGCTTTCTTCAATAATCCCTTGAACAGTGCTGCTCTCTGATTTTTTTAATTCATCTGGAGCGTTCTCTAGGTTTGATTTTTTCTTATGAGAAACATAATTACGAATCAAAAGTAAAAGAGCAAGTAACAAAAGAACTGCAATCATTGGAGCTTTCCCAATATAAATTAGATATGCCAATACACCTGCGGCAACAAAGGCGCTAAATGCTGTGAAGAACCATCCTCCAATTACTTTTAACACGCCTGCTACACGATAAACAGCACTTTCACTTCCCCAAGCACGATCGGCCAAGGAAGTACCCATCGCAACCATAAAGGTTACATAGGTAGTGGATAGTGGTAATTTCATTGAGGTTGCAATTGAAATTAGTATACTTGCTACCATTAGGTTTACAGCCGCTCGTACCATATCAAATGCAGGTAGATCTTTTACATCTCCCTTAGCGACTTTAGTTTTCGGTTTTTCAAATTGTTTGTCAATTTTTTTCTGAAAAGAAGTAGGCATTAGAGCACTGTGGTATTTGGACGCAAGTATTGAAATACGTACTAACCCTCTTGAAATCCAATTTGGCTCAAAACGTTCTTTAACGGAATCTTGACTTGATAAATCGATTGAAGTTTTAAGTACTTTTTTTGCTTTTTTAGAAAACCAAAGTGTAAGTACCATAACCATACCAGCTGCTAACAAGAGCAATGAAGGTGTTGGCACCTTCTTTGCCATAACCTCCATACTAAAAGCATCTGCTGCTACTCCAGAAGCCATCCAAGCTTCATAAGATTGCCATGCTGCAATAGGAACACCAATAAAGTTTACTAAGTCATTACCTGCAAATGCCATAGCAATGGCAAACGTTCCAATTACGATAATGAATTTGTATACATTAACCTTAAAGACCTTAGTTATTAAGGCGCATAAGCCAGTCCAGAAAATAAAACTTATACCCACAATCACGACGGTATTTGTGAAAATAAACTCCTTTACATCCCCTGGAATAAAACTAGTTCCTTTAAGACCTTTAATGAAGATAAAATAGGTGATTGCTGTGGCAGCTATCCCGCCAAACAGGGCAGCAACCCAATAAGGTTTCTGCTCGAACTTAAATGTGAGTAATAGCCTTGAGACGTATTGGATTAACGCACCGACACTAAATGCAATGACGACCGAGAGCAGAATTCCCAGTATAATTTCTGTTGCTTTATCGGTATTTATATAATTTAATATATCAGAAAAAGTTTCAGTATTTGAATTGCTAATTTTGATAAGAGAAACAACTACTGCTGCACCTAATAACTCAAACACAATAGAAACCGTTGTAGATGTTGGCATTCCCAATGTATTGAAAAAGTCAAGTAGCAATATATCCGTTATCATCACGGCCATAAATATGATCATGATTTCGTTAAAATAGAACTCGCTGGGGACAAAGATTCCTTTCCTGGCAACCTCCATCATTCCGCTCGATGACAATGCGCCAAAGGCAATTCCTAAACTTGCTACAATCATTAAGGTTTTAAACGAAATAGCCTTAGAGCCTACAGCAGAATTTAAAAAGTTTACCGCGTCGTTGCTTACGCCAACCACCAAATCAGCAATTGCGAGCACCACCAAAGCGACAATCATTAACAAATAAATATTATCCATAGTTTTTATAATTAAATCAGTGCAAATGTCTCAATTTTGGAGCGCATGATTGTTACCAAATTGTTATGTATTTCTTTTAAAAGTGTAAGTCGAAACCCATTCTAAATAAAAGGTTGTTTTTTTCTCCTCCAACTTCAGTATAACTAAAGTCAGTTTGTACTTTTAATTTGTGCCCAACAACATATTTTGAAACCCCTATGGTGTATTGATTTTCATCACCTTTACCAGTAATGGCCTCAAAATTCGCTGTTGTATATCGTCCTACTACTTCGTAGTTATTTTTAAATAGGTAACCAGCTTGGGCATTTATTGCATTTCCAATAAGCACGATATCACCAGTTTCGTTACCTCCTGCGTCCATCGCTATTGCGCTGTCTGCATCTCTCTGGGCATATTCCCCCATAAATGAAAAACCTTTGTACTTGAACATGGCGTCTACAAATATTGTCGTGATATCTGTTTGGTATAAAGAACCATCGAATAAAAGCATATATGATCCCATATTACTTCGTGTCTTAACCGCATCTTGATTATAGTCGTAAGTTGCTCCAACCATTAACTTCGGCTGCTGCTCCCGTTTTAAATCTGCCTGAGAATAGTCTCCTTTTGAGGCGAACATTCCAAAGGGTAAAAACTCAAGGCGTCCTGTATATTGTAATCCGCCCTCGTTACCTTCTGTTACGTTCCTTCCTTCCCCTTGGGATACTGCAATTTTTTCGCGCATCATAAAAGTACCTCCTAAATTTGAAGTGTGACGTAGTTGAATACCCGCATCACGATCAATATTATAGCGGCTATTCAATAATGACCTATTTATTAATTGAAGATTACCAGAAGAAACTACACGTTCTACATTACCTGGCAGCTTAGTCTGACCTGCCCATAGCTCAAAATTCTCGTAAAAATTCCACATGATTACCGCGTCTAGAATATATCTTGGGGTGTTTCTGTTGAATTCGTTTGCTCCTGAAATGTCTCTATTGGAAAGACCTAGTTCAAGTTTGTATTTTAATTTTGGAGAGTACACAAAACCACTAAACTTTAATCGTGCCCTTCGTACTAGAAAGTTAATCTCTCCGCTTCCGTAATTATCACCATCATGATCCCATGATGCGAGAGAGCGCACTTGAAAACGCGGGGCAAATTTAACACTGAAGGAACTGTCTTTAGCAACAAAGTTGATTAATCCTTTACCAAATTTAGCGTCGCTAATTTCTTGTGATTTAGCAGTTGTTATTGTTAAAAAAAGCGCTACTGCCAGCAGGTAATATAATTTCATTGTAAATCGTTGTTAGTTTTTGTCGCTACAAAGAACTGATTCCAATGTTAAGTTAATGTTTCTTAATTATTAATTTTTAGCTATTATTGAGGTAGTTATAAACAAAAAAAGCTGCCTGGCCAAGGCAGCGAATCTTAAAAAATCTAGTCGACAAAAACTAAGCGATTTTCAAAAGATTTGTCTTAAGACGCTACAAAGAAAAGGGTTATATGTACCTTTTTTGTTACCTCTGTATTAAAAAATCATTAAGCATTTGTCTACAAAACAAAAGGGTTGTTCATTTTCGATTCGTTTTGTAATGACTTTACATATTTTTTAACATTGGACTTATAAAAATCAATGAATTAGCACCTATATTTGTCAATATGAAGTCAACTAGGTTTTTCTCGTTTATTCAAATCTTCATGGTGTTAACATTGGTTTGTTCCATGATGGCCCCAGCGGTCTGTTCTCTTATGGATGTGGAATTATCATCCATTGTGATTAAAGACTTCGCTGAGGAGGAGACTCAGAAGAAAGGGGAAAATGAGAAAACAGAAAAAAATATTTTCCTATATTATTTGAATTACGAACGACCTTATGCGCAGTATCCTCTGATTGTTTTTTTTGGTATATATTCAGAAAAGGGTTCTCACTTTACTTCGAAAATATTTCTTCCTCCCCCAGAATTCCAGGTATAATTTTTTAGAATGTTGTCAGGATAGACCTGAAAAACTAATTATATCACAGCCGTTGTGGCTGTTAGACGTATATAACACAATTTACATGAAAAATTTATTCAATTTTAAGCATTTCAAAGGCGATTTATTCGGTGGGATTACGGCCGGAATCGTTGCATTACCATTAGCACTTGCCTTTGGTGTGAGCTCTGGATTAGGTCCAAGTGCGGGCTTATATGGTGCCATCTTTGTTGGCTTTTTTGCGGCTTTGTTTGGTGGAACTAACACTCAAATATCTGGACCAACCGCTCCTATGACCGCAGTAAGCATGGTTATTATAGCCGGTATTATTGCTCTTAATGATGGAGATGTGTCTAAAGCGTTACCAGGAATATTAACGGTCTTTATATTGGCGGGTTTGATGCAGATTGGAATTGGGGTAATAGGTCTCGGAAAATATATAAAGTATATTCCATATCCCGTTGTTTCTGGCTTTATGACAGCTATTGGGATTATTATCTTGATTACTCAGATTTTACCGGCATTGGGTTATTACCCAAAAGAAGACACGGATTTTGTAAATCAGTTTAAACCGCATGCCGAAGAATTAATACTTGATAATATCCTTAAGGATGCAGCAGGGGAGGGCATACTCGTACTAGAAGATTTTAAAGAAACTATTCAAAGGGCTGAAAAAATTACGCCGGCTCAAATTCTAAAAGAGTCACAGGTTTTGGCCGCGTCCGAGGCATCGGGTGTGTTTGGTGCTATAAAAGTCTTGCCAACGGCACTTAAGAATATTAATTGGCTCGAATTGCTTTTGGCCTTAGGGACGATCTTTATAATTTACGGTTTTAAGCGAATAACAAAGGCTGTGCCTAGCACATTGGTCGCCTTGCTTGTTATGTCTGGGATTGCCTATGGTTTTAATTTAGGATATAGACCTATTCAGGAAATCCCGAGTGGATTGCCATTGCCTAACTTAGGAATCATAACGGGTTTTGAACTTAGTAGTATCACTCCCTATATATTTACAGCATTAACACTGGCCTTGCTTGGGGCAATTGATTCGTTATTAACGTCTGTCGTGGCCGATAACATGACAAAGACCAAGCATAATCCAAATAAGGAGCTTGTAGGTCAAGGAATAGGAAATACCATAGCTGGAATATTTGGTGGTATCCCAGGAGCAGGTGCAACAATTCGAACAGTAGTGAATATAGGCGCTGGAGGGAAAACTAGGTTGTCAGGTATGATAGCCTCGCTTTTATTGCTCGTGATATTATTGGCATTAGGACCTGTTGCGTCTCAAATACCTGCCGCTGTTCTTGCCGGAATTTTAATTACTGTTGGTATTGGTGTGATGGATTATCGCGGATTAAAGGCGATACCAAATATGCCGAGAGCAGAAGTTGTTATTATGATTACCGTTTTGATTCTTTCATCTATATGGAATTTGGTTTATGCTGTTGGAATTGGATTGGTAATTGCTTCGCTTATGTTTATGAAAAAGATGGGAGATCTTACTGCAGAACAGTCAGATGTAAAACCCTTACTTAAAGAGAAGGCATGGGATGATGAAAAGAATTTTCCTGCGAATCTAAAAGAAGAAATTTTTATAAAGCACCTAAAAGGACCTTTGTTTTTTGGATCTACCAGTGATTTTCAACAACTAGCATCTCAGATTCCTGACACGGCCAGAGCGGTGGTTATAAGGTTGGGGCGCATGCAGTATATGGATCAATCTGGTCTTTACGCCATGGAAGATGTTCTCGTAGATTTAAGGCAACGTGATATTGAGATCTTGTTCGTGGGTATTCTAAAACAGCCTCAGTATATGATGGAGCGGATTGATATTATTCCTGATTTGGTTCCGAAAGAACAAATTTTCAATACTTTTAAAGAATGCTTGGATTGGCTAAAAACAAATGTTGATGATAAATTTTAGATAACATGAATTATTATGAAGTCGCACACTAAAGAAACACAGCGTGCTTTAACGCCACAAAATGCATTAGACCTTTTAAAAGATGGAAATATAAGATTCCAAAACAACACAGAAGTTAAAAGGGATTTATTAACGCAGATGAATCAAACGAGTACTGGGCAATTTCCCTTTGCTACAGTTTTGAGCTGTATCGACTCTAGAGTTTCTTCGGAATTAATTTTTGATCAAGGAATTGGAGATATTTTTAGCGTTCGTATTGCAGGTAATTTTGTGAACGAAGATATTTTAGGAAGCATGGAATTTGCCTGTAAACTCGCCGGAACCAAAGTTGTTTTGGTTTTAGGCCATACGAGCTGTGGCGCTATTAAAGGGGCTTGTGATCATACTAGACTAGGGAATTTAACGGCATTAATCAATAAGTTGGAACCAGCGGTTGAAGCTGTAGCAGAACCTGCAGATGAAGCTTTTCGAAATTCTGGTAATATCGATTTTGTTAATGAAGTTTCTAAAATGAATGTTATGATGACTATCGATACCATCAGGGCACAGAGCCCAGTTTTGGCAGAGCAAGAGCGAAATGCTGAAATTATAATTATTGGAGGTATGTATGATATATCAAATGGAGCCGTATCGTTCTACAATTAAATATACTGGAATTAAATAGCCTAAAAAGCCATCCATATCGGGTGGCTTTTCTTTTTGATTATGATGAAATAATGGAAAAACAACAGGTCCAATGTTAAATTTTCAAATTTTATCGTATTGATTGCTAATGAGTTAAAGGCTTTGTGTTACCTAATTGTTAACTGAAGGTTTCATAAATGTTACTTATTTCGTAAATTTGGGTATAGAAACAATAAAAGCCCACTGATTATGAAGAAGTTTATTTTTATCCTACTCGTTGTATTAACAGTTGGATCAATTACCGCACAAGAATGTAAAAAAGCATGTGAAATGACATGTAAGAAGGATACGTTTATAATGAATGATGGGCTTATTGAAGCAACACTATATCATGATAACGGAACTGTTGCTCAAACAGGATACTATACAAAGGACAATAGGCTGCAAGGTGAGTGGACTAGTTATGACGCTAATGGAAACAAGACAGCTGTTGGAACGTATGATAAAGGAGTAAAAGTGGGTGCTTGGTCGTTCTTCCGCGGAAATGATAAGAAAGAAGTGAGCTACGATAATTCAAGGATTACTGAAGTGAAAACATGGAGCTTAAACGATACCCGAGTCGTATCTAATTAGCATCATCTAAAAATTTATATAAAGAAAGGCTGCTCAAATTGAGCAGCCTTTTTTATGATTAATATTAATTACAATTTTATAAACGAGCATTAATCCATGACCATCCAGAAATATCAAGAGTAGTGCCGTTGAATACATCATCAGACGGATTGCTCATTGGAACTCCGTCAATAATCACGTTTGAAACAGGTCCACTATCTTTCATGTCCACATTGGTTTCATAACCCGTAAGGACTATATTCGTAAAAGTTGCTCCGGACATTTTCTTAAATTGAAGTGCTGTTCCCGGATTTGAAGTGATGGCTGTGAAGTTGTTTAGCGTTGGATTCATATTGTCCCCATCAGCTTCCACAGCGGTAGAGAAACCGTCAATATTGTGAATAACATAGGTGTTTTCTAAGACACCAGCCCATCCTTCGGTCCAATCTACAGAGTCGTCTTCGTTGTTTTCAAGATATACATTGGTTGCGCCAACTGTACCACCGAAAAATTCAATGCCATCATCCGCACCATTAATCACAGCAACATTATTAATTGATGTTCCAGATCCAACTGCATACAATGAAATACCGTTGTATTGTGATTCAGCATTAATTTGAGCACCTGTTCCTAAAATCACTAAGTAGTCAATATTGCCGGAATTGTCAGCATCATTTGATCCACCATAAATAAAACCACCTACCTCAGCAGTAGCGTTAGTTCCTTCCGTGGTGAATGCGTCTCCACAAATTGTTAGTCCGCCCCAGTCTCCTGGCTGCGCGTTTTGTGACGACATTACTATTGGGTTTTCGGCCGTGCCATTAACCTCAATTATACCGCCCTTTAATACAGCCAGAAAGACTTCGGTTCCTCCATCACGAGCCGTTATTTTGGTTCCAGCTGGAATAATCAATTTTCCGCCGGCTTGTACAATATAAGAGCCATTCAGCAAGTATAATTCTGAAGCATTTAGTGTTACTGTTGAAGTCACATCACCTTGAAGGATTATTAATTCTTGTCCAGACTGATTTGAATTTACCCAATCAAATATGTTGATATCAACCGTAGCGGGTGCGATATAGGAGCTCCCTGGGTCTGCAGTTTCTCCATCAATAATAATGTTTTCAAGAGGCCCCATATCTTTCATGTCTACTGATGTGTCATAGCCAGTCAATGATAGTCCAGTAATTGTTGCTCCGGACATTTTTTTGAATTGCATCGCAGTTCCTCCCTCAGAAGAAACGGCCGTGAAATTTGTGATTGTTGGGTTGTTATTATCTCCATCTGCCTCAACAGCTGTAGAGAAACCAGCAATTGTATGCAAAACATAGGTGTTTGTAATAGTGCCATTCCAACCTTCGGTCCAGTCTACGGAGTCATCTTCGTTATTTTCAAGGTACATATTCGTTATAGAAACGCTTCCTCCGAAAAATTCAACACCGTCATCGGCACCGTCTAACATCGCGACATTGTCAATGGTAGTTCCAGAACCAACAGCGTATAAAGTGAGTCCGTTGTATTGTGATTCTGAGTTAATTTGAGCACCTGCACCTTTGATAATCAGGTAATCAATATTACCAGAACTATCTGATGGGTTTGAACCTCCATATATAAGTCCGCCAACCTCAGCAATAGCGTCGACACCTTCTGTAGTTTCAGCGTCTCCTAAGATTACTAAGCCACCCCAATCTCCAGGATTTCCGTTTGTAGACGTCATGATTACTGGTAAGCTTGCTGTGCCTTGAGCGTCAATTTCTGCACCTTTTGAAATAACGATGTAATTGTCAGTTCCGGTTTCAGAAACAATAACAGTTCCTGCAGGGATGGTTAATTTTGCGCCTGCTTGCACCGTATAAGTTCCAGTTAATACGTATTCTTCAGATGGGTCTAAAACACGATCCGTATCTTGGTTTCCGTTAAGTTCAAAGTTTTGTTCGCCACTACCGTCATCTGTTGGTTGGAAGTCGCTATCATTGCTACATGCTGCTAAAAATAGTACGGATGTAAGCGTTAACAAGGCTGAAATTATTTTCGTAGTTTTCATAAGTTAAAATTTTTGATTGTTCGTTTTTTGATTAATTGATGTTTATTTTAGAAAGTATAATTAAGGTTTACGCCAATTTGCATGCCTCTTTTGTATGACAATACGGTGGCTTCAGTTTCTATGTTCGTTGTACTTGGTTTTACAAGTTGCGTTCTTTTGATTTCAGGATTTAATAGATTTTTTGCAGTAAAACCAAGCTTCAAATATTCGGTTAATTGCTTTCCTAGAATTAAATCAAGCATAACAAAACCATTTTCTACGATGGCATCGTTATAATTTACATCTCCTGAAGTTTGAATTTCAGGAGCACCGAGCGCAAAGATTCTATCGGAAGCATAGTTTCCGCTTAGCGCAGCATCGAAGGATTTCTCAGTGTTCGTCGAATAGTTTAATGAAGTGTTTACAATCCAATTTGACGCCCCTTGCAAGCCAGTTTCAGTAAGGTTTTTATAGCGAAAGGTTCTAACAAAATCACCTTCGGCATCAAACACCTCTTTCAAGTCTTGCTTATGCCACATACGTGATATGTTTGTATTTAATTTAAGTTGGGGCTGATCGTCGGCGCCTAATATATTTACACGTCCTTCTAATTCAATTCCGTACACTTCTGCTTCTTCTCCCGCATTAAAGTATGAGAAGATTCCAGCAGAACCTCGATCTTGTACTTTATTAATAGGGTCTAGGATTAGTTTGTAGAAACCAGTCACCGAAACCAATTGGTCACTCGATGGGAAATATTCAAATTTTAAATCGAAGTTTCTATTGATTGAAGCATTGATATCTACGTTACCGCGTGTTACTTGACCCGTTGTGGAAACATACTCAAAGGGTGCAATTTCCTTAAATTCTGGAAGTGTTGTGGTTGTGCTATTCGCAAAACGGACAGCGAGTTTTTCATTCACCGTATATTTTAGGTTAACTGAAGGATATAATCTGCGATAATCTTTTGTCTCAGATCCAATTCGTCCAGGGAAGTTACCCACGTCGAAGTTTAAATCAATTAGGTCCCTTTGGTAGCGTAAGCCTGCTTGTATTGTGAACTTTCCCGTAACCCCTAGCACATCTAAATATCCCGCGGTAGACTGTAATTCACCACTGTAAAAATCAGGCCGTAATAGGTTTAGTTTTAGCAATCCATTGTCGAAGTTTTGTTGCGTAAAGATGTCAGAAATTTCATCAATCGATTGTGGATTGATAGCATTGGTAAAGACTTCCTCCACACCGAAAAATTGTGATCCGAAGTCACGTTGTTTATTACGAATATTCGCACCCAAGTTGACATGAAATTTTTCTTCTTCAGTATCGATAAATTTGAAATTGTCATTGATTCGTCCATTGTATTCAACATCTTCTATTTTCTGAATACTTTTTCGCTGTTGAAAACCGCCAGTTCTTCCAAGCTGCACAATAGCTTCGTTGAAATTGACTTCGTTTCTAATACGGTTTGGTTCATCCGCACTTAAGAAATTATATCCGGCTGCCCAGTCTAAACTATTTTTTTCAGAAAGCTCATGTTTACCACTTAGTTGGTTTACCAATACCAGCGTTTTCTTTAAGTTTTGGTCGCGAATGAATTGAAAGAGGCCTTCGGCTGGATCGGTTTCTTCGAAAATAGTTGCAGTTCCTGCGCGCCCACCTTCAAAAACTTCGTCTTCAATTTTGTTGATTAGCAACGAATTAAATTTCAAGCTATGATTGTCATTCGCTCTAAATTTTAAGTCAAGTAAAGCCGAACTAGCAACAGTTTTTTTCCAGGTAGTAGCGTCTGGAATGGTATCGTCAATAAAGTTTGAACGATATTGTCTAAAAAAACCGGTTCGGTATTCAAAGTTAGATGATTGACCAGCCGTCAATAAGGCGCTTAGTTTATTTCCAATTTTAGTTCCAACACTAAAAGAAACTGAACGGTTTATTGGAGCGTCAATTGTTTCTGGATTCCAAGATTGTTCCTTAATAGCTCCTAAGGTGTTAAAGGTTCTATTGTAAAAACCAACGGTTAGATCTGCGTTGTTTGGAGATGCCTTAAAATTCCTAAGACCATCGTTGCTCATAACTTCAGTGTTAACAGAAGAGCTGGAGCTGATGGATAGCAGACTGCTTTTATTTAGTGTGCGAGATTTGATATCGATATTTCCAGATGCCTGATCTGCTGATAGCCCTGGCGATGTGGTTTTACTTACGTCAATGCTGCTAATTAGGCGAGTTGGGAATAGACTGAGGTCGATATTTTTGCGTTCAACATCGTCAGATGGAATAGGCAATCCATTGAGTGTGGTATATAAGTAGCGATCTCCTAACCCACGGACGAAAACATCACCGCTTCCGTCTGTTTTGGAAACCCCAGATATTTTTGTGGTGGCTGTAGATGCATCAGATACACCTAATTTGGCTAATTGCTCAGCTCCAATACTTTCTTTAATGGTTGTAGCCTTCTTTTGTTCCAGCAACAAGGCCACTTCACTTTCACGTCGTGTTGTAGTTTTGATGATAACCTCATCTAATGCTGCGGCACTTGCTCCCATAGGAACATCTACGGTTGTTACTATGCCGGCTTCTACAGTCACGGGTAATTCGGTTGTTTCATAACCCAAAAAACTGTACTGAATAGTATAATCGCCTGGGGCAAGGCTCTCTAGTGCATAAAGGCCATCAAAGTCTGAAGTTGTTCCTGTTGCTGTGCCTTTAATGATAACATTAGCAAAGGGTAAAGGTTCGTCATTATAATCTTTGTCAGTCAAACTCCCTACAATTGAACCATTTTGCTGGGCAAATACAGCGTTTGTTATTAATAATACTAGTAGTGTTGTAATTAGTTTCATGTCGATAAATTCTATGCGCAAAGAAACTTCAAAATCAACAGGAGCGTGTTACCCTTCTGTTACGGTTAATTTATTGATTCGTTACGTTTATGTTATCTAAATGTTATGCGCTTAACATGCGGTTTTTGATTAAATAAATTGGTTAAAGTACTATCTTGCATTTCAAACATTATAACCTATGATGCAATGGGAGCAACTGCTTTCTCTTCGGAAGCAAGGCGTTACGAATAAAAGATTACGAATTGAAGAAAACGAAACCCGTTTAGGCTTTGAGGTAGACTATGATCGCGTGATTTTTTCTTCGGCCTTCCGAAGTCTACAAGACAAGACGCAGGTTATTCCACTTTCGAAAATTTCCTTTGTTCACACACGATTAACGCATAGTTTAGAGGTTTCCGTAGTAGGTAGGTCTTTAGGAAGAATAGTAGGCACCAAAATCTTGGAAAAGTATCCACATTTGCATTCGGTTCACGGCCATACCTTTAATGATTTTGGAGCTATCGTGGCTGCTGCTGCCCTTGCTCATGATATTGGAAACCCTCCTTTTGGGCATAGCGGCGAAAAAGCAATTGGAGATTATTTTTCTAATGGAAATGGAAGGCGTTTTAAAGACCGCCTTTCTGCTAAAGAGTTTCAGGATTTGGTTGATTTTGAAGGGAATGCCAATGGGTTCAGAATTTTAACAGAATCTAAAAATGGCGTTACCGGGGGGCTGCGATTAACGTACGCTAGTTTGGGTGCTTTTATGAAGTATCCTAAAGAATCCCTTCCGAAGAAACCAACATCGCATATCGCTGATAAAAAGTACGGGGTATTTCAATCTGAAAAAGATTTTTTTTCTGAAGTGGCAGATGAATTGGGGTTACTTAAACGCGGGGCATCTTCAGATGTGAGTTTCGCAAGACATCCGCTGGCTTTTTTAGTTGAGGCAGCTGATGATATTTGTTATACCATCATTGATTTCGAAGATGGAATTAATCTGGGATTGATTGAAGAAGAATTCGCGCTAGAATACCTTATAGCACTTGTAAAGAACACCATCAATACGGAAAAATATAACAACCTTACTCAGGCTTCAGATCGGTTGGCTTATTTGAGGTCATTAGCTATAAGTGTTTTAATACAAGAAGCTGCGGAAATTTTCACTACAAATGAAGAAGCTATTTTGAAAGGTAATTTCGCCGAGGCATTATTAGACAAAAGTAGCTATAAGGCACAGATTGATGATATCATAAAAATCTCTGTAGAGAAGGTGTATCAGAGTAATGAAGTAGTTGAAAAGGAAATCGCAGGCTACAAAATTCTATCGGTCTTACTCGACGCCTATACAACGGCTTTCGAAAACCATGGCGCAGACTGTAAACTTCGTCATTATGACCGCCTCATACTTTCAAGTTTCAAAGATATCTCAGAAGAACCACTAACCGAATATGAATATTTGATGCGATGTTGCTATTTTATTTCTAGGCTTACCGATGGAAATGCCTTGCAATTGTTTCATAAAATACAAGGAAACCTATAGTTTGTTCGAGTTTTTATGTTAAAAACTAAACAATGGTGGGTTTGTCGTAGTTTATATTATATTTTTAGCGTTTTAATTTTAGCATTGCAATGAAAATTGCAGTTATTTTTGTTCATTTAACCAACTATCGATGAAAAAAACATTCTTTTTGCTCGCCATTTTTGTGGTGGCATTAGTCCATGCACAGGACTACACTCAAGTAATTCAAAACTATCTTAACAACAACAGAGCACCCCTAGGCTTAACCGCGCAGGACGTTCAAGAAATTGAGATTAGTTCTCACACCTTTTCACAAAGTATGCAAGTAGAAAATGTATACTTCACACAAAAGCATCAAGGTATTGAAGTGTTTAATTCTACGTCTTCTGTTGCAATTAAAAACAGTCAAATTCAATATGCCTCGTTTGGATTTATCGCTAACCTAAGCGAAAATGTAAATACCACGAGTCCTAGCTTGAATCCTGCAACTGCAATTTCAAGAGCCGCCAGCCACTTAGGGATTAGCGCTCCAATCAATATTGAATTGATAGAGACTGTAGGAGCAAATTCTTATGTGTATTCAAATGGAGAAATTTCTCTAAACAATATTCCCGTAAAATTAGTTTATCAATCTGTTGAAGATACTGGTAGGCTTAATTTAGCATGGGATTTAAGTATATATTATTTAGATGCTTCTCATTATTATAGTGTTCGTATTGATGCCTTGACAGGAGAACTTTTAGATACTATGGATTGGGTAACATCTTGTAACTTCTCTGATGAAGCACATGCGCATGCCAATGCAGCTTCAGAACAAAGTATTCTTTTTAAAAGCACCGTGCAAGCATCAAGCTTGGTTACGGCTGGCGGAGCTCAATACAGAGTCTTTCCAATTCCAACAGAGAGTCCAAATCACGGGCCGGATGCGCTAGTGTCGTCTCCTTCAGATATTGTAGCTTCTCCATTTGGATGGCATGATACCGACGGTTCTTCTGGAGCGGAATACACATTTACAAGAGGGAACAATGTATTTGTTCAAGAAGATAGAAACGGAAATAACGGATCAGGTAATACCGCCGAAGGAGGAGCTGGATTGCTTTTCGATTTCCTCCATGATTTTAATAGTCCGCCAGCAGTCACTGAAGACGCTGCTATGACTAATTTGTTTTACTTAAATAATGTCATGCATGATGTTTATTATCAATATGGTTTTGATGAAACAAGCGGAAACTTCCAAGAAAATAATTATGGAAACGGTGGAAATGGAAATGACAAAGTAAACGCAGATGCACAAGACGGATCGGGACAGAATAACGCGAACTTTAGCACCCCACCAGACGGAAGCAGCCCACGCATGCAAATGTTTTTATGGGACCCATCAGGTTTAGTGCCTTTATTAACTATAAATAATGGACCACTTACTGGACCCCATGTTGCGGAAGCTGCAAATTTTGGAGGGCCGATGCCGGTTTCACCGGGTCTTACTCAAGATTTGGTTCTTGTTGAAGATGACAATTCTGGTTCTTCAAGCGATGCAAATGATGCCTGTGATCCAATCACCAATGGTGGAGCGTTGTCTGGTAAAATTGTTGTTATCAGGAGAGGAGATTGTGAGTTTGGATTTAAAGGTTTAGCTGCCCAAAATGAGGGTGCAGTTGCAGTGATTATGGTGAATAATGTTCCTGGAGATCCAATTAGTATGGGCGCTGGTGCCCAAGGAGCAATGGTAACTATTCCAATGATTATGGTTAGTGATATAACTGGAGAGGCAATTATCGCCGAACTTGTTGGTAGTACGGTCAATGGTACCATTCAAGAAGTTGCTTTAGGCCAGGAGATTGACGGTGACTATGACAATGGTGTAATTGCACATGAATATGGTCATGGAATATCACAACGATTAACGGGCGGTAGATTTAACACAGGCTGTCTTCAGAATGATGAACAAATGGGTGAGGGCTGGAGCGACTATTTTGGACTCATGTTAACAATTGAGCCAGGGGATGAAGGAACTGACATTCGTGGTATTGGAACCTATGATCGTGGCGAATCTCCCCTTGGTGGAGGTTTCCGTGAGGCACCGTATAGTACTGACTTTGCAATAAATGACTATACCTATGGAGACACGAATAATAATGTATCTCAACCACATGGTATTGGCTTTGTTTGGTCATCTATGTTATGGGAAATGACATGGGACCTAATAGATCAATATGGTTTTGATGCAGATGTTTATAACGGTACAGGTGGCAATAACATTTCCATACAATTGGTTATGGATGGACTTAAACTACAAGGCTGTTCTCCTGGATTTATTGATGGAAGAGATGCTATCTTGATGGCTGACGAGCTCAATAACGCTGGTGCAAATAGATGCCTTATTTGGGAAGCTTTTGCAAGAAGAGGATGTGGGCTAAGTGCTAGTCAGGGTAGTGCTAATAGTAGAACCGATCAAGTAGAAGCTTTTGATATACCATCTGGGCCAAACTGTGAATTAGGTGTTAACGATGAAGGAGGCTTAGGAACGAATTTTATTATTTATCCAAACCCTTCTAATGGAAACATAAATATCAAATCGATATTAAACGTTGGAGATGTGAACATTCAAATTACAGATATGAATGGACGAGTGGTATTTAATGAAAATAGATTCTTAGATGATACTGTAAATATTGATGCACAAAATCTAAGTACTGGTATTTATATTGTAAATATTTATGGCGGTAATTATGTACATACTGCGAAGGTTATTATCAGATAATTAGATAATACTTAGATAGAAAATAACCCTCTTGTGTTTTTACACTGGAGGGTTTTTTTTATAGATATTTCTGAAGGGTCTCTTTTATTTTTTCTGAAGAAATTCCTGCTATTTCCTGAAGTTCAGCAACAGTTCCGTGTGCTATAAACACATCAGGCACGCCTAACATTTCGATGGTGTTTT
Source organism: Candidatus Latescibacterota bacterium (assembly GCA_047615425.1). GTDB lineage: Bacteria > Bacteroidota > Bacteroidia > Flavobacteriales > Flavobacteriaceae > Patiriisocius. The sequence continues at coordinate 260 of JBLHGH010000018.1, read as the reverse complement.
TGAAACCTTGCTGCACTGCGAATTCAATTATTGAGCTTCCAAATCCACCAGCTATGACGCCATCTTCCAGCGTAATAATGGTTTCATAGGTATTGAATACTGTTTTGAGTACTGTTTTGTCTAGGGGCTTTACAAATTGCATATCGTATAAACCAATTTGTTCTTTTTGTTCTAAAAGATCAATTGCCAGAGCTGCGTTTTCGGCAAGATTTCCTAAGGAGAGAAAGCAATATTTGACCCCGCGTTTAAAGGAATAGCTT
>JBLHGH010000017.1:0-19155 GCA_047615425.1 Candidatus Latescibacterota bacterium | reverse complement strand
TCACTTCCCTTTCAGTTAAAAAACAATTCTTTCAGCATAAATCCATCTTTCAAGGCAATGATATTGTTCAACTCATCAATGAAAATGCGTTTGAATGTGTGCCTTCCGTAGAAAAAGAAATGCTAGAATTTATTTTCAGCAATAACAAAAATGTCTTTTTACTTTCCTGCGGAACCGATTACGTAAGCGTAAAATATGCTTCGGAAGATAAGTTTGACTACTCTATTCTAACGCCATACAACGAAAAACGAGGCACCGAAAAGCAATTTCAGCATGTGACCAAATACCTGCTTTCTGAATATGTGGCCTTACATACCTATGTCTACGAAAATATCAAAGGGGTAATCGCTTCCGACTTAGATTATCACATCCCACTACAAAATCATCCACTTTATTTAGGTATGGTTCCGAATCCCATTAATCTTGAAACTATTAGGGTCATCCCACTCAAAACAAACGGTAAACTGGTTATTTTTCATGGCATAAATAAAAACAATTATTTCAAAAAAGGAAATGATATTTTTGAGGCTGCCTTGGATATTATTGCGAAAAAATATCCGAAACAAGTAGACATCATCACACTCCGATCTGTTCCATATGACGTCTATATTGAGTCTTATGACAAGGCGCACATCATGCTAGATCAGGTCTTTGCCTATGATCAGGGCTTTAATGCCTTAGAAGCCATGGCGAAAGGAAAAGTAGTTTTCACCGGTGCCGAAAAAGATTGGTTGGCGTATTATGGTATTGCCGCAGACACCATTGCAATCAACGCTCTTCCAAATGTCGAAGCCATTGCCGATAAGCTTTCTTGGCTCATTGAAAATCCTTCAAAAATCACTGAGATTGGTACAAACGCACGTGCCTTTGTGGAAAAGGAACATGACCAATTAAATGCTTCTAAAGCGTATCTAGCGAAGTGGAAAAGTGTTTTAGTCTAACTTTGGGAAACGCAATTCAATAGAAACCCTAGTAACATCTGAGTGATTTACCGCTGCTCCATGAATTAAAAAAGGCGTAAAAATAAGTGCTTGTCCTTCAGCAGGATTTGGTCTAATCATTTCAATACTCCCCTGCTTCGTATTTAGAATACAAGGAACGTAGTAGGTATTTCCATTGATCTTCGCACCCTTACTTTCGGTCCGTTCTATGTCGGTTTCGGGAAGCAAATGACTCCCAGGAGCTACGGGAAGCGATGTGCGTTCATTACAGCCCGCTATGGGCACCCAAACATTCAGAATATTCTTCCAATAGCTCAAATAGCCATCACGATGCGGCGGATTAATATCCAAGGTGCTTGGTCTGCTTATTCTAATCTGAATATGTGATTTTTGAAGTTCCTCAACCCAAGAAGTGAGTTTATAGCCAAGAATTTTTCCGAAGTGCTCTGCCAAGGATTCAATATCGAAGTCGAAATCCTCATTGGTAAGGTTCCGTGTAATATCAATCACGGCCAAATGCATCTCATTCGTGGTTACATATTTGTGATACTCTTCGAGCTTGAACGTATCTGGATTGAAATCGACCGTATTCTTCTGAAGAGCTTTTACAATATTAAGTCGGACTGATTCTTGAAAATTCTTGAATTCTTCCGCCGTAAAAGCATCTACAACACTAAAACCTTCTTCTGTCCACGGCACTTTTGAAATAACACTATTGTCATGCTCATACAAAGCGCCACCTTCGCCCCAAAAGAAATTTCCTTCTACTTTAAATTGAAAGGGATCTCCGTCAATAAATAATTTACAATCCTGCATACTCATAGTACAAAAATAACCCTATTGTCTTAATTTTCGGCTAATTTTTCTGTTTCCTTAGGAAGATGATTCCCTTTCTTGAAATAGCGCCAAACCAAGAATAAGACGACAACAAAATAGATCACATAACGAATAAAATGTGCCATCACTACACCTGATACTCCGTAGAATTGGACAAGGTAATGTGACAATCCAAAAAACAAGGCGAGCGATAGCAATTCAGAAAAGATAAAATTCCGAACCATTTTTTTCGCTAAGAACTGATGCGCTAAAACCAAAGAAGCCAATCGAATAAAATCACCAATCAACTGCCATTTAAATAAAGTTTCCATTTCTACAAGACCTGGATATAGTAATTCGATAATAACATTCCGAAGCAAATAGACCAATATCATCCCCAATCCAAAAATAGGAAGCAACGTTTTGTAGATGGATAACACTTCTTTTTTAAAATCAGCGCCATTATAAATTCCAGCGAATTTCGGAATTACATATAGTGTGAATAATGAAGATGAAAATACCATATAATTATTCGAAATAAATGAAACATTGGTCCAGACTCCTGCGTCTTTTTCGGTCATTTGCTCTGCTAGCATGGAACGAATGTCAATATCTACAAAACGCAATAAAACTGTGGAAACAAAAGACATCAAAGTAAAGGCCAAGAGGCTCTTCGCTAAAGGCGATTTAAACGATAGTTTTGAAAATTGAATGTATTCACGCAGTACTTTATAAAAAATAAAGAGCATGACACTCACCTGGATAACGGGCGTTAAAGCGATGGCAACCAATGCCCCATCAATATTGTACTGAAAGAGGAAAAAGACTGTGAGACTTGCACTTAACAGATAGCTGGCAAGCTCAATTTTTGCAAATTGTTTGTACTCTGACAGCCCATTGATAACGCCATTGAATACGCGCTGCATGGCTATAAATGGTACTATCACAGCCAATAACTTAATCAAATAGCTGAAATCTTCGTTTCCGAACAGGTATTCGCTCAAATAAGTTGATGTAAAAAACAATACCGTTCCCGAAACAAATGTCCCGATGGTTGTAAATACGAAAGAAGTAGAAAAGAGCTTTACTAATTGCTCTTTGTCATCCTTATATTCTGAAATATATTTTACGATTCCATTAAAAACACCAAGTGAGCTAACAGACATTAAGACTTCTGTAAGACTACGAAGCTGTCCAATTTTATAGAGCCCTTCCGCACCAATTTGATTAAAGAGTAACCTTTGAATCACCGCCGAAACTAGGAGCCGAATACCCACAACGACCGCATTTAATGAGGTCATCTTCAGGAGTAAATTCTTTTTTAAAAAATTTGGAATTTTCACTTAATACGAATTTATAACAGTAATTACCGCATCAACTTGTTCGGCCGTCATTACTGGACTCATGGGCAGGCTTACTACTTTATTGTGAATACTTTCGGCGATTGGAAAACTGAGATGATTATAATCTTCTAATGCTTTTTGCTGGTGCGGCGCAATGGGATAATGTATCAGCGTTCCTATGCCTGCATCTTTCAAAACCGCAACAAAGGTATCACGTTCAGCCACTTGAACCGCAAACAAGTGAAAAACATGTGCTGACCCTCCTGAATACATTGGAAGCGTAACTTTTGGATTATTTATTTCTGACAGATAGCGCGTGGCTATTGCGCGCCGTTTTTGATTGTCTTCATCCAAACTGGGCAATTTGCAATTTAAAAAGCTCGCTTGGATTTCATCAAGTCTTGAATTAAACCCGAGCACTTCATTCACATATTTCGAGCTCGTTCCATAATTACGCAACTTTCGAATTGCCTCCGCTAAAGCATCATCATTTGTTGTGACTGCTCCTCCATCTCCCAAAGCGCCTAAATTCTTCGTTGGATAAAAACTAAAGCCCGCAGCATTAGCTAAATTTCCTGCCATTGCTCCATTGCTATTTTTTGCTCCATGTGCCTGCGCAGCATCTTCAATTACAATTAAATTATTCGTTTTAGCCAATGTATTTATTGCATCCATCGGAGCTAATTGACCGTATAAATGAACTGGCATTATTGCCTTCACATCAGGTGTGATTGCCAACGCTAAAGCCTTCAGGTTGAAGTTAAAGGAAACGTCTTCCGCCTCAACTAATACAGGCTTAAGACGAGCCTGTTTTATAGCTAAAATAGTAGCAATATAGGTGTTGGAAGCAACGAGTACGGCATCACCATCTTTCAGTTTTCCAATTAGTTTATATCCTTCTAAAATGAGACGGAGTGCATCCAACCCATTCCCTACACCAATACAATGTTTGGTACCACAGTAGTTTGCAAATGCCGACTCAAATACTTTTACTTGATTGCCAAGAATATAATAGCCAGCGTCCAAAAAATCTTTGAACCGTTGCTGGAAATTAGCCTCAAATCGAGCATTGACTTTATGTAAATCTAAAAATGGAATCATATAAAAACGGTGTCTAGCAACGCATAATTTTTAGTTTCTATGGTATAAAATTGATGCGCAATACTTCGCGCTCCAAAGCACTCTTTCCAATACAAGAGGCCTTCATTTAGGTTTAAACCTTGATTCTCATTTGACATCCCGAAATCGAAATAGCGCTTTGCACTGTAACGATTGGTTATTAAATACTCAAACAGGAAATCTAAACTGCCCAGTTGCTGTTTATCTGCATTTGCAGAAATATACTGTACATGAGCAAGATGTTCAGTTTCAAAGATGGTTGCCCCAGCAACTAAGGTATCTTCCTTAAAAACGTTGAATTGTTTGATATGCTTCGGAAAAGAGGCGGCAAGCGACGCAATTTCCTTTGAACTATGTACAGGATTCGCATCATGTTGGTCCCTTAGATTTGGCTCAAGGATCTCGTTCCAAAAAAGATTAAAATTTCCATCCTCTTCAATACGAAGACCATGCTTCTGTGCTTTTTTCACACCTTCTAGTCTATTAGATTGAATTTTTAGAGGATTTTTTAGATCAATCGAACTCGACATATCTACTCTTGTCTGGCTAGCTTTGGTAATAAAAAGCAAATAATCTATCTCATCTGCAGGAAGTGCATGATATATTTTAGGTATGAGTTTAAGTCTCAAGCTTACAATTCCTTCCGAAGAAAGAAACGCTAACGCCGCTTTAAAAGCACCCAAGACATCATTAAATTTTAACTTCTTAGCAAGCACCAAGCCACCATAGGTAAGACCTCGATGTGACTCTACAGTATTGCCATCAACATTTGCAGGCAATACTGCTACCAACTTGCTATCCTTGTAAACGCAGAGCGAATAATCCGTAAAGCGATCTTGATGATACTCCATAAAAGCACGATCAAAAAGAAAGGTGGCGTTCTTTGCTTGAGACACGAAATTGTTCCAGGCTTGAGCATCTTCAGAAGTATATTTTTTAACCTTAAATTCGGTTGTCATTTGGTGGGTTGTTGAAACTAATTACTTATCTGTTGTAAAACTAAAATTATTTTTACTTTTAACACACATTTTTATAACGAATAAAAACTGAACAAATTGAGTAAATTACAGGCTTTTAGCAAGAATACAAAGGTAAGAAATTTCATCTTGCTAGCCGTTTTTAGTGTGCTGTTCGTATGTTTTGTGGTGCAACAGCCACTTTACTCTCCAGACACCTTTAGCTATCTACGTGCAGATATTTCACGCTTTCCAGGCTATGTTTTGTTCCTGCGCGGGCTACAATTCATCTTTTCTACAGGTTTTGATGTAGTGGCAGTTGGCTTTCAATTAATCTTCGGTTTTGTGGCAATCACCGTCATTTTCAAGAAGTGCTCCAAGGTATTCAATTTAGGCTCTTGGTCTCAAATCTTGCTTTTAGGACTATTAATACTCCCCTATTTCTATCCGTTATCTATTGCAAACAATCTTACTTCTGAAGGAGTTTCGTACCCACTCTATCTTTTGCTCATGGCATTTGCATTTGATTTTATCTTCAATGATAAAAAGAAAAAAATACTACATATTGCAATCGTATTTCTTGCCCTGGCTCTTACGCGAGGTCAGTTTATCATTGTAACTCCCATCATTGCTTTTGTTTTTGCACTTAAACTGAAAAGACAGGTCTTCACGATAATCAACATCGGCTTGATTGCTGTGCTCCTATTACTGCCAATCCTTTCGGGCGTTTTAGATAGCACCTATCGGAAAGTGGTACACGGATATTTTATCAAAACACCCTACAGTTACGTCAACGCAATTACCTTACCCTTATATGTTTCTGAAAAGGACGATATTGAACTGATGCCTTCGGAAGACACCAAAAAGATCTTCGAATTGTCCTATACCCGCATCGACAGCCTGAATTTACTGAGCTCCAAAGTGAATGGAAGCTATAAAGCGAAATATAAACGCTTCCATTACTTCTTTCCGAAGATATGCAACCAAAATATTCATGATCAGGGTAAAGCATATTATTACGCTAAAGACCCCGCGCCGCACATGAATTCCGTCCTAACCGAAGCGGCCTGCAAGACAATGTTTCCTATTCTTTTAAAAGCGAATTTCAAGGAATGGCTTGCTATTTATTACACGAGCATTGTACACGGCTTTAAGTCGGTTTTTGTACTCTTCTTTATTCTTACTTTGGCGATTATCAGCCTTTGGAAAGCAATTAAAAAATTCAGTTTGAAAAATGGATTCATCCTTTTTGGCTGTTTACTTATCATATCAAATGCTATGGTTGTTGCCGTGGCTTCGCATTCCATCATTCGGTATTTATTTTATAATTATTTTATCGGATTGCTGATAATAGTGATACTTTTGAAAAAAATTATCTCAAAATATGAATCCTGAGTTATCCGTAGTCATGCCATGTCTTAATGAAGCCGAAACAATTGCGGTTTGCATTAAAAAAGCACAAGGCTTTTTCGAAAGAGAAGGCATTCAAGGTGAAGTGGTTATTGGCGATAACGGAAGCACAGACGGTTCACAGAAAATTGCCGAAGATCTTGGCGCTCGTGTTATTACAGTTCCCGAAAAAGGGTACGGAAACGCCCTTTTTGGAGGTATTAGCGCAGCCAAAGGAACCTATGTGATGATAGGTGATGCAGATGACAGTTACGACTTCAGCAATATGATGCCGTATATGGAGAAGCTTCGCGAAGGCTATGACTTGGTGATGGGCAATCGTTTTAAAGGTGGTATTAAAAAAGGTGCCATGCCTTTTTTACATCGCTATCTTGGGAACCCAGTTTTGTCTTTTATTGGAAGATTATTTTTTAATGCTAACATTGGCGACTTTCACTGCGGATTAAGAGGCTTCAGTAAAGAAGCATTTTATAAGATGGATCTCAAAACTTCAGGAATGGAGTTTGCCAGTGAAATGATTGTAAAGTCGAGCTTACAAAACCTAAAAATAGCAGAAGTCCCTACCATTCTATCACCCGACGGAAGAACCCGTCCGCCTCACTTAAATACATGGAGTGACGGTTGGCGACATTTACGTTTTCTGCTTTTATACAGCCCCAAATGGCTCTTCTTTATTCCAGGAATGGTACTAATGATTTTAGGGTTCGTTACTTCCTCGATTTTAATATACAATCCAATCACCATAGGCGAAGTAACCTTTGATGTGCACACGCTGCTGTTTACTTCTGGCAGCCTATTAATTGGCTTTCAGTTCCTGCTCTTTTATGGTTTAACCAAGGTCTACACTGTAGAAAACGGCCTACTTCCTAAGTCAGACAAATACGACAAACAATTCAAATTCATCAACCTGGAAAAAGGACTTATTGTTGGTTTCTTACTCGTTATTATTGGGATTGTTTTAAGTGTTGTGGCTTATAATTACTGGCAAGAACTCAATTATGGCGACATTGCGAACACACGTACTTTTAGGTTGGTTATTCCAGCGATTACCAGTATGCTCTTGGGTGTTCAGATTATACTTTTTAGTCTGTTTTTTAGTATTCTTGGGCTGAAGAAGTAGCATTTTATTTTTCTATTTAACAGCATGCGCTCTGCACACTAACTCCCCAGCATCATTAATATACGCATAAACTCCTTCTTCAATCCCATCGCGAAGCATGATGTAACTGCTATCGTCTTGCAGTGCCTTTAAATAGGTTTCGTCTTCAGATAAATACGTAATCAAACCACGAAAAACATTGACTGCAGAGTCAAGTTCACCGTCAAAGGAGGGTGCTTGACCATTGGGCCAATGAATGGACAACTGACTACTAAAAATAGTAGTAATCTTATCTGGGTCGTTGGTTTTTGTTCGACTTTCATCACTATAATTTAACCCAACATAACCGCCATGATCTGCCATCATTACGATTAAGCCTTCAGGATCTTTGCGTTTGATTTCAGAAATGATTTCCGTGAGCATTTCATTCGCCTCACCCAAACGTTCAATCCAACGCTCGCGTTCTTCCATTTTGCCGTGGGCGCCACTATTCTTACCACTAATATGCCAAGGTTTGATAAACTGAATGAAGAAAAACTTGGGTTGCTCAGTGGTTTCGTTTACAAACTCCTTAAAAGCACCAACCACATCTTCGCGGTGATTTCTAATACCATTATCCAAGAAAGAAACATCCCAAAAGCCAAAATTAGTCTCCTCATACAAAGTTCGTGGCCGTGTTGACAATAAATAAGGCGTATCACTCAGAAAATAAGGCTTGTATCCATTCTTTTTAAAAATACGCAACACTGCATTATCATACATAATGACATCCCGCGCATTGTCTACTTCATCGGAACGCAAATCTTCATTAAAATAATGATGCTTCATAGCAAAAAACGAAGCATTGGATGACAATGTGGAAGTATAGTTACTTCGGAAGGTTGGATAATTTTTAAATCCTTCTTTTGCCAAGAATCCTTCAAATTCAACATTATCAACCTGATAGAATTCCTTCTTTAATTCTGAAAAATTAGCGTAGCCATCAGGCTCTATAAAATATACATTCGGTTTCTTTTTGAAAACTGCCTCTTCAATGTCATCTGTTTGTGTCGCCCAACTGGTATCATAGGAGCTCTTCAACACGATCGCATCAAAAAGTAAAGGAAGCGTTAGAACAGCCAGTAATAGTTCGAGCACGGCAATCTTCAAGAGCTGTTTATATAGAAAATAAGCAACTAGAATTGCCACAATAAAGGATAGGGCAATGAGCTTTTTATGATGTTGGGTGAAGGTAATTTGCTGTACGTACACCAAAAAGTAGAAGACGTTAAAGAAAGTAAGCAGCCTTGGTTTAGTAAATGCCGCCTTGAATTCTTTTAGTTTGATAATCACAAAAAAAGTAATGATAGGGATCACCAAAAACAAACTGACCATAAAGGCATAATGCTCCCATGAGTCGAGAATTGCAGGTTTACGCGAAAAAAAATACAAGCAAGCGTATAAACCACTAGCCATGCCCAAAAGCCAGGGTGTTTTTTTAGAATATGTTTTGGTCTTAGTCATGGATTGGGTTAATCTGTTTTTTCTTCTACGCGAAGCAAGGTTGAAAAGTATGCCTGTTCGCTTATAACTTCGGTTGTGAAACTTGTTTTTAAATTCAATGCTTTAAGCGTCTTATTCTTTTCTGAAGTCACAATATAAAAAGTATTGCCAGAGAATGTTTCTAAAATTATTTCTTCAAGTGAACCAATTTGTATAAAATCTACGCCATGCTTCCGGAGATACAGTGCGGTTGATGGTTTATCCAAATCATTCATAACATAAACTGGCACGCCAGCATACACTTCAGATAGCTCTTTCATCACTTTATCCTGCTGAAAGAACTCGCCCAAATAATAATTCTGATATAAATTTTGAGCCAGTTGATTGTCTTCTATTAGCGCTTTAGACACCCTAATACTATTCATCTTCATTTGTGAAGCAAACACCAAAATACAGTAAGCAATGGTACCAAGAAGCAAAACATAATGCCTGAATTGTTGTTTTATTGCGTCAATAAACTTCGCAACAATCACTGTTAAAAGCATTGCGAAAATGGGAGCTAATGGCATAAAAACTCTTGGAAAAGGTGCTTTTTGATGTAAGAATGAAATTCCGAAGGGAACTAAAAACAAACAAACTAAAAAGATAAAATAACGCTTTTCCTGAATGCTAGCCTTCTTGTAAAAAAAGTACGCACCCGGCAATAGCAACACCAACAACAAGGGGCGCTCCGAGATAAATTCGGGTAATAAATCTAAGAATAATCCAGCTGAATAGAAAATACCAGGAACCGTCCGTCCGGAGAATTTATTAAAAATAACATCTTCAATAATTGGAAAATACAATAGCACGGCAAGAACAACACCCAGCGCAATAGCGGATAACACCTTGAAGTTACGCCTTGCCTGAAGCTTTTCTTTCTTTCTGAAATGATATCCCCAAAAACCAAATAGCACCAACCAAAATCCTAGCAAGAAATATACATTTGAAGGAATGGTGTACAGCATCAACACACTCGAAACTACGACCATCGTTTGAGCCGATTTCTTCCCAGCTTCTATATAATTCCATGCATAGTAAACAAGCATCACTAAAAATAAGGCACTCATATTATACCCCCGAAGCTGCAATGCGAAATTCATAAAAGGAATACATGTAAACAGTAGTGCGTAGACCAAGAAACTACTCTTCACCTTCAAATGACGCTTTAGAATTGTTGCAGAATACCAAGCTGTTATTAGCGCAATAACTCCTTGAAATAGCCTAAAAATAGCCACGTTTTCAGTCGCATCGAAAAGATCTCGAAAGCCGGTACTGCGCGATATAATCTGATTAGCAAGGTTAAAAAAGATATGATTGTTGGGCGCTGGATAGTTGAGCACAGTCAATTTCCAATCAACCAAAGCAAAATACTCCAGAGAATACGCCTCATCATACCACAAATCTACCTGCATATATTCGTAGGCCCATAAAATTAGCGGGATACAACCAAGGAATGCAAATATGTAATAAAGAGATTTAGCTTTCATGTTCTTGTAGGTCAAAAATAGGTTTTTTCGGCATACCTATGCCGAGGAGAAATAACAAATACATATATTTACAGCCAAAATTTTTGCATGGCTCAAACACTATCTATCGTCATTCCTGCTTATAATGAGGAGAATACCATCATCGAAATCTTAACTGCTTTAGAGGCGGTTGTTTTACCTAATGGCTTAGCCAAAGAGCTTGTTATAGTGGACGACTGCTCCAAAGATGACACCCTCAAGCGCATCGAAGCATTTATGAACAATAATCCATCTTTGGATATAAAACTACACTCCCTAACTAAAAATGGCGGAAAAGGAGGTGCTTTACATAAAGGCTTTGAACTTGCAACTGGCGACTTCATTATCATACAGGATGCCGACTTAGAGTACGATCCAAACGAATACGCATTACTACTAAGGCCTATGCTCGAAGGAAAGGCCGATGTTGTATATGGTTCTAGGTTTATTGGCGGAAGTCCGCACCGAATTTTATTCTTCTGGCATACCATTGGGAATAAATTCCTGACCTTCCTGAGTAATATGTTTACAAACCTGAATCTGACAGATATGGAAACCTGCTATAAATTATTCAGAGCAGATATCCTGAAAGGTTTGACGCTAAAGGAAAAGCAATTCGGATTTGAACCCGAGGTAACTGCAAAAATGTCTCGTATTCCCAATATTCGTATTTATGAAGTAGGTATTTCATACTACGGAAGAACCTATGCCGAAGGCAAGAAAATTAATTGGAAAGATGGGATGTGGGCACTTTGGTGTATTTTTAGATACAACGCACTTCGCTTTCTCTAAAAACTACTTATCCCTTTTTTCAAAAACCATTTTGCCATTCGCGTCAAGTACCTTGTAGATACCTTTAGGCGCACCATATTCTATGATGGTATAACTTGAATCGTCCTGAAGATTCTCTAAGTACGAAGTGTCATCACTCAAATAGGAAAACAATATCCTAAAAACATTTATACCCGTTTTAAACTTCGCATCAAAGGCTGGCGGTGCTTTATCAGGCCATTTGATGGCTAAATTGGTGCTAAAAGCAGAATATAGTTTATCCACATCTTCCGTCTTTGTTCGAATCCCCATCATATTTTTCCAGCCCAGATAACCCCCGTGATCAGACATAATCATGATGAGTGCATTTGAATCTGACGCTAGAATAGTGTCGATAACTTCTTGTTGCTGTCTATTCGATATTTCTAAATTTTGAACCCAGCGTTCTTTATCGCCTTCAAAACCCTTAGACTCGTCTCTCTTAGAGGGCACATGTCCTGGCTTAAACACTTGAATGAAGAAGAACTTAGGTTTATCAATATCCTCCTTTAAATAACGCCCTAAGGAGTCAAGCACATTCTGTTTGCCATTGAAGCCATTAGTGATGTATGAAATATTACTTTCGTTGAAATTGCACTTATCGTAGCCAATTTTTGGTTTGTTCGCTAATAAATAAGGTAATTCAGATATAAAATGTGTCTTATATCCATTCTTCTTGAAGATCTTGAGCACCGGATTATCGCTCATGATAATTTGCCGCCCGTTCGTGATTTCTGTAAAATTAAAGCCGTAATTGTAAAAGTGATGCTTCATCATAAAGGTAGCCGCATTCGAAATTACCGTGGAGGTATAATTACTCCTAATGTCTGGATACAACTTAAACTCTTTTGCTTCCAAATAGCCTTGGTGTGGATTCTCCCCTAGTTTATAATAGCCTTTGTTTTGTTCCGAAAAGTTCACATAACCGTCTGGCTGGATATAATAGACGTTAGGCTTCTTTGTAAAAGTAGCCTGTTCAATATTGTCTGGTTGCTGAATCCAAGAATCATTATAATTGAGTTGTTCGAAAATGATAGGAATCAACCAAAATAAATTAATAGACGCAAGCACAAGTTGCAACAATACAAACTTCTTAAAATGTTTGCTCAAAAAAGCTGCAAACAAAGCACCTATGCCAAACGCTCCTGCCATGAGTCCTATTTTAGCTCCAGCGTACAAACAGAGCACGATAAAGCCTAAAAATGCCGAAACATTGAAAAACACGAAAGCTTTGATTTTCCGCTTTTGACCAATCTTCTTAAAAATAAAATGACACAACCAAAAGAAGATGACCGGACTTATTAAAAAGAGAACGATAAAGAATCCGAGGTGATTCCAAGAATTAATAAGGGCGTAATTGTTCGAATAATAAAAAAATAGTGGATACAAGCCAGTACCTAATCCCGCTAAGGTTGGAGACACATAGGGCGAATTTACAAATTGTTCAAATTTACTCATCTAAGGGTTTATAAACCACCTGGTAGGCGTCATTGATGCATTCGTAAAAGATAGCTTTGCTACCTTCGTACAAAGGCAAATAGCTAGTATCTGGCTCTAAATTTTCTAAAAGTGATGGTTTCTCACCAAGGTAGGCAAATACATTTCTGAATAAATTCACATTAGAATACAAATCCAAATACGCAGGTGCATCACCATGAGGCCATTTTATGGCAAGCAAACTATTAAACACTGAAACGGTTTCTTCTTCCGTCAATTTTCTGGTTTCAACTTCTTTCACATAACTAAGACCTACATAACCACCATGATCCGCAGCGATTATAACCAATGCATTTTTATCGTGCGATTCAATTTGGGTGAGCAAGCCTGTTAGCCATTCATCTGCCATCTTGAGTCTCTCAAAATAGCGCTCTCGTTCCGCAGGAATCCCCAACGAAGCACCTTCCCCGTACATGATATGACTTGGCACTGTTTTTTCAATAAAGAAGAAATTATGGGAATCTGAAGTGGTTTTGAGCAACTTCTCAAAATCCTCAGCAATATCAATTCCAGAAATTCCGCCTGTATCCCAGAGCAAAACCCGCTCTTGCGGCACATTGCAGTATTCAAAAATGCTATTCTTTCGGTTTACCAAAAAATAGGAGTTATCTGTTAGCAAGTGCGCTTTATACCCGTTCTTTTTTAGAATCTGAACAGCAACATTATCTTCACCAACTACCACATCCTGTGCTCCATAGGTTTTCAAATTACCCCTATAGGTATTATCGTAATAATGATGCTTCATGGCGAACATGGAAGCATTTGATGTTAGGGTTGAATAATAGTTACTTCGGAAGTCGTTATATAATGTAAATCCGCTGTTTTCCAAAGTCACTTGAAACGTAGTATCGGTTGCATTATAGGGTGGTGCTTTCAAGTGCTTAAAACTGCTATACCCATCGGGCTGAATCAAGTAAATATTTGGATGTGATTTAAAAACTATTTCTGAAATCGCATCGCTTTGCATGGTCCATTCTGAAGAATAATTCGACATAAAAAAAAGTTTCGGAACAATCGTGAACATGCTCAATACTGCCAATAGTAGCTGTAAAATCACAAGCTTTGCGAGTTGTTTGTAAACTAAGAAGCTCAACAATCCAGCCCCCACTAAGGTAACTGCCAATGCCTTCTTTTTAAAGAGAAAAGCTAAGAGCCCTATGAGTCCGAAAAACAAAATTAAATTAACCGCTGTGCGTCTATATTTTTCAAATTTCCGAAGGAATTTTAGCTTAAAAACGAAGGGCGAAATCGCCATTAAAATATGAGGCAAGACCAAACAGATTCCGAAGAGAAAAAAGAACTGAACCCAAGAATCGGCTAGGTCAAAATTCCCATTGTAATAGTGTAAAAAAGGATACAGACCTGCAGCGAGTCCAACCATAAAGTTAGAACCAAATTTGCGATCCAATGCTTGCTGCTCCATTGTGTGTAGCTATTACTTTTTCTGAAACAAATATAGCACACGTTTTGTTCCTGCCACTACTTCTTTCTTTTCTAAAGTAAAATACTTGCTGTAACCAGCTTCAAAACCAGCTTCGTTGTAGAAATCGAAGTGATTAATAAACTCCCGTTTACGAACCAAAAGCGACGCTACCCATGAGTCTTCGCGCTTTGGAAATTCTATGATAAGTTTGTTTGAGAATTTGGCAAAAAATTCAGCTGATTTCTCAAAAGGCACATTACCTGAGAGGGTAATGTGATGAATCAAGGCCAAGGCCATGGTAATGTCTGGATTGTAATTCTGGAGTCTTTCAATCAAGGAATTTCGCTCCGTATTGTTAAATCCAACACCTGGCGCAGGCTGTAAAACATCACAAACAAAAGCGAGCATATTCGCCTCTTTTTTGTCTATTGACTGTTTGTAATTGTAATCTACCGCATTACTGTCGATATCCGTCACAATTACGTGTGGCACCTTGTCTAAAACAGTACGCGCAAAGGTCCCGTCATTTCCACCAACATCAATTAGGCGCTGTGGATTTAAAGGCGTTACCCATTCACGAATTAGCTTCTTTTTCCCTTCGAAAGCGGCTTCTTCGTAGTTTGTTTTACTGTAATAGTCTCCCCACTCGGTAGCTTCATTCAATTCTAATTTCTTGATAAAGAGAAAGAGGCTATCAATAATATTGTTTTGTGCCTTTCTTGAAAGCTTAGCAACCTTCGTTTCGGCTTTATAATCTTCGCTATGCTTACTTTCCATTTTAGCGAGCAAGTGAATATTGGTAAACAGCGTTGAGCTCAGCTTTGTTTTACCTGGAAGCATAGACGCAATCAGTTTCACTGGAATCCCATCGATATGCGTTTGTAGCATTTTGAAAATTTCGGTTCCGTGGTATTTTGCGAGCACCAATGGACCTAAGAAATGTGTAATAAACTGCTTGTACGCTCGCCATGGTGTTCCTTCTTCGTAAAAATCAAAGGAAAGCGTATCAATAAAGGTTGGTTTTCCGTTGTGAAAAGTAACATTATAAGCCGACGCATCCTTCAGGACAAAACCTTTAGACAAGGCATATTTCTGAATCTTTAAAGTATGTAAGGCCGCGTGCTTGTATTGCTCAAAGCTCCACTCATAAGGATTGGTAATAAACGGAATAGGCTCTGGCGTGATTACAATCTTGTCATTAGACGCTGAAGTCTCTGTATGAGGAATAAGTAGTTCTTGCTTGATTAGCGTCTTAAAAAAACCGGTATCTGTTAGCTTTTTATACTGCGGAAAGTAAATAGGATTTATGACCCTGCGAAGGACATCGCCGTCATGAAACATATAACCCGATGGATCTCTAAAAGAAGCTTCGTGCGTTTTATTGCTCGTCATTGGTATTGGTGTCTTGGTCATCAATATCAATTGAATCGTACGTATCATCTTCCTCTTTTAGGAGTCCGAAAAACGCTTTCACCTTATACCATGCATTCTTTGAAAAAAGAAGAATTCCTGCTGCTGCTGCAACCAAACCTTGAACAATCATGGCACCTAAACCCGGGTCGAAATATAAAAAATTCATATTATAGTTTTCTTTTAGTCTTAAAAAAAGTTCAATCTTGACGCAAATTAACTAAAAAACTAGGAGTTTATTAGTATTCACAACTATAAAATCGATTTAATACAATTATAGCTTGTAGCGCTTACGGTCAACCTCTTTCAAATACACCTTACGTAAACGCAGATGTACAGGTGTTACCTCAACGTATTCATCTTTCTGAATATATTCTAAAGCCTCTTCCAGTGAGAACTTAATAGCTGGAACAATCTTCGCTTTATCATCTGCCCCAGAAGAACGTACATTCGATAGTTTTTTCGTCTTAGTGATATTAACTGCCATATCATCCCGACGCGTATTTTCACCAATTACCTGACCTTCATAGATGCTTTCATTAGGATGTACGAAGAAGCGTCCACGATCTTGTAATTTATCAATAGAATAAGGAATAGCAGCACCATTTTCCATAGAAACCAAACTACCATTCTGTCTCTCAGGAATACCACCTTTCAGCGGTTGGTACTCTAAGAAACGGTGTGTCATGATAGCCTCACCAGCCGTAGCGGTAAGTAATTGATTACGCAAACCAATGATTCCACGAGATGGAATATTGAATCTACAAATCATTCTATCTCCTTTGCCTTCCATGCTCAACATTTCCCCTTTACGCAAGGTTACCATATCAATAGCACGACCAGAAACCGTTTCTGGAAGGTCAATTGTTAATTCTTCAACAGGCTCACATTTTACACCATCAACTTCTTTGATGATTACCTGTGGCTGTCCAATTTGAAGTTCATATCCTTCGCGACGCATGGTTTCAATTAAAACTGAAAGGTGTAATACCCCACGACCAAAAACCATGAATTTATCTGCACTGTCTGTAGCTGTTACGCGCAATGCCAAGTTCTTTTCAAGCTCACGCTCCAAACGCTCTCTAATATGGCGTGATGTTACAAACTTTCCATCTTTTCCGAAGAAAGGAGAATCGTTAATAGTAAATAACATACTCATTGTTGGCTCATCGATAGTGATGGTTTTCAACGCTTCTGGATTTTCAATATCGGCAACAGTATCACCAATTTCGAAACCTTCCAAACCAACTAAAGCACATATATCACCTGCTTTTACTTCTTTCACTTTTAAACGCCCAAGGCCTTCAAATGTGTGTAATTCTTTAATTCTAGATTTCGTTATAGAACCATCACGTTTCATCAACGCAATCTGCATATTTTCTTTTAAGTTACCACGCTGTAGGCGTCCGATAGCGATACGTCCTGTAAAAGACGAATAGTCTAAAGAAGTAATTAGCATCTGCGTATTACCTTCCACAATTTTTGGATCAGGGATGTGCTCTAAAACCATATCCAGTAATGGCTCAATATTGTCTGTTTCGTTCTTCCAGTCATCACTCATCCAGTTGTTCTTCGCACTACCGTAAACGGTTGGGAAGTCTAACTGCCATTCTTCAGCACCTAGTTCGAACATCAAATCGAATACCGCTTCATGGGTTTCGTCTGGCGTACAATTTTCTTTATCTACTTTATTTACCACCACACAAGGCTTTAAACCAAGGTCAATCGCTTTCTGCAATACAAAACGCGTTTGAGGCATAGGACCTTCAAAAGCATCTACTAGAAGAAGCACACCATCTGCCATGTTCAATACACGTTCCACTTCACCACCGAAATCGGCGTGACCAGGAGTATCAATAATATTGATTTTAGTGCCTTTATATACAACCGAAACATTTTTAGAAGTAATGGTAATACCACGTTCACGTTCTAAGTCATTATTATCAAGGATAAGCTCCCCCATATGTTCGTTTTCACGAAAAAGGCTACAGTGGTGCATAATTTTATCAACCAACGTAGTCTTGCCGTGGTCAACGTGGGCAATAATTGCAATGTTCTTAATATTCATAACGTAGGCCCGAATGAACGGGTATCTAATTAATTACTAGTGTTTTGTACTCGAAGCATAAACCCTCTACAGGGTTCCAGTTTACGAGCGTGCAAAAGTACTTCTATTTAATGGATTAATAAGTGGAAGCGCGAAATAAGTTGAAAAGGACAAAAAGCCTGATTGGAAAAATAGTGATGGATACACAAATAAAAAGAAATCTGTTAATCAAAAGATTAAGCCCAGAATAAGCACACTAACAACTGGTGACTCTTCACTTTCCAGTTTCCAGTTTCCAGTTTCCACTTTTCACTTTTATCTAGGATGAATTCAATGAAAAAATTAGTCCAATTATAGCAAGAAAGGAGTTCCTTAAGTAGCTAACATAGCAAACCAGAAATAACCATTGTCTATCTTTTCTTTATAGGAGATAAAAATATTTGCAAAAAAAAGCGCAATCTAGAAATTCTAGATCACGCTTTTTAAATAAAATTTCATAAATTAACTTGATTTAAACGGCAAGTATGGGCTCTTAATCCAATTTACTAAACTGCTTATTAAACCATAAAAGAAATGATAAAGCGCTAATACTACGTATAGTTTAGCTAGAACAACTATTACTCCAACATATTCCCATGCTACAGACATAAAACCGTCCCAGGTCCAATGAGCTCCAGCAGCCATAGTTGGATCCCAATTTGTCCAATCGTTTGCTAATACACTACCTATGAAGTCAAGGCCAAAGACACCATTTGTAACTTCGGTAACAGCAGCCATTGGCAAGGCATATGCATAACTAATATTGTCTATCCAGACCGTAGGAAAATCTCCAGAAATGTTTAATGATGTAGCCCATGAGAGTGTCATAGCCAAAGCACCAAACAATGCAACTAAAGCAGCAACATGTCCTAATAATTTAATGTTGGCAACTGCCAGATCTTTAAAAACAAAATTTACAATACCAGATTTAGATTCTGCCAAGCTGTTCCCTGCTGACCTAATTACTTGAGAAATAGGAAAAGCTGCATAAGCCCATATGAGCATTGTTAGTACATTACCAACGATATCTACTCCTTCTCCCATTCCTCCTGACCATATCGGTGAAAACACCGCTACTAATGATCCGATTAAAACTACAAGAGCCGAAACAGTATAAAATTTTCCTACCCAACTGGCCATATTACCCTCTGAGTCAGTCACCCAAGAATTAAAATTATTCATTGGCAACTTAGCATTGATCATCTGAGGAAGATCA
>JBLHGH010000016.1:0-19722 GCA_047615425.1 Candidatus Latescibacterota bacterium | reverse complement strand
CTAAAAAAATTGTCCTTTTTTGTATTTGATTAGTTCTTTGCTAAACTAACCTCTAGTATTTTGGTTAAAAGGCATAATTAGTAAAGGCCTTATTTGAATGAGTAAAGTGTGTTATTAGACTTATGCTCCAAATTAATGCCAACATATTATAGCAGCACCAAAATACAATATTACAAGGCAATGTTACATAATAACAGCAGGTTATGTTCTCGTTTAACGGTATTATATCATAAAGAAATAGCCTCTAACACACATAGCTCCTTACGGAAAAGAACTGCGGTATATTTAATATTAAATACTTTGAGAAATCTACGTTGGCCAGCAGCATGTGCGAGCCTTCTTTTAAGCATGATTACGAGCTCTCCTTGACTCGCTTCACGAGTTACTATCAAAGAAAACACATTTCCATTTCAACAATGATAGGTGTAAACGTATCGCTTAGTGTTATTTAGTAATTCGCATAAAAAAATCCCGACCTAATTATAGATCGGAATTTTTAATAAGTGTTGGCCCACTAGGGCTCGAACCTAGACTCTTCTGTACCAAAAACAGACGTGTTGCCAGTTACACCATGGGCCATTACTGTATTAACGGTTGCAAATTTATAATAATCTTTCTAGCTGGCAAACATTTTTAAACAAAATAACTTCTAAAATGACTTTAGCTGGGTAGACAAATCAAAAAAGAGGGCTTAATCCCAAAAAATGCAGACCCAAACCACTCAAAATATCTCTAACTTTAGGTACGTTGGCATTATTTTATAATAGCCATCTCCATATTATTACTAAATTCGCCATAATCAAAATTGACAGTTATTTATGACCAATTTCAACTTCACCAAATGGAATAACCTTTTAGGCTGGCTTACATTCTTAGTCGCCCTTGTCACTTACTGGCTTACGGTAGAGCCTACGGCTGCCTTCTGGGATGCGGGAGAGTACATTACCACGGCTAGTAATTTGGAAGTTGGACACCCTCCGGGAGCACCACTCTATCAATTATTAGGAGCCTTTTTCTCTATTTTTGCCATCAATTCATCGAAAATTGCTCTTACCATTAACCTTATGTCGGTTTTTGCCAGCGCCTTCACAATACTCTTTATGTTTTGGTCGCTCACTATTCTCCTTAGAAATATAGTTTCAAAACACCAAGAACTCAATAAAGACAACCAGATTGCCATACTCGGAAGTGCCGCCGTTGGCGCTTTAGCCTTCACCTTTACCGATAGTTTTTGGTTTAGTGCCGTTGAAGCCGAAGTGTACGCCGCGTCTTCCTTTATGATGTCTGTCCTCTTCTATTGCGCGCTCCGCTGGGAAGCCGAGATGAACACGCCTCGAGGAAACAGATGGGTAGTCCTTATCGCCTTTCTTATCGGACTTTCTTTCGGGATTCATTTTATGGGACTCCTTACCATTCCAGCCATGGGATTCTTATATTACTTTAAGAACTACAAAAAAATTACACTTAAAAATTTCTTGGTAGCCAATATTGTCGTTGTAGCGGTTTTACTAGTTATTTTCAAACTCCTGCTCCCTTGGACAATGAAATTCTTTAGTGCTTCGGAACTATTCTTTGTAAACTCAATTGGCATGCCCTTTAACTCTGGGTCTATTATCGCCGGAATTGTGTTTATCGCTTTGTTTTACTTCGGATTAAAATACACACGCAAAAATGGATTCGCACAATTCAACACCTTAATATTGTGTGTTCTATTCATCTTTATTGGCTTCTCAAGCTGGTTGATGCTACCTGTGAGAGCGAACGCAGGTACCGTAATTAACGAAAACAACCCAAATAACGCTCGCGAACTACTCGCCTATTACAACAGAGAACAGTATCCAACAACACACCTTTTCCATGGGCCAATGTTTACCGAAGCCTATGCTGGACTGGACCAATTAAACCCATATAGAGACGAAAAGCCGAAATACGAAAAAGACCTGGCTACTAAAAAATATGTTATTGTAAACGACTATAAAAACGCGCTGCAGAACACCGAAGATGTGCATAAAGCATTCCTCCCACGCATGTGGAGCATGGAAAATAGTGTTAGATATTTAGACTTTACAGGCGGACTAGATTTTAAAATTAAACGTGAGTACAAAAGTGAACAAAGACTGGTCAATGAAGTTGTCAAATTCGAAGAGGCATTCGCTAATGGACTCGTTGATGGCGAAGACTATCACAGTTTTCTGCAACGCTTCGGACCCTTCTTAGACATTGAAAAGCCTTCCTTCTGGCAGAATATGTCCTTTATGTTCGAATACCAGTTTGGCTATATGTATTGGCGCTATTTTATGTGGAATTTTACTGGAAAACAAGATGATATTCAAGGCCAGTATACAGATCTGCATGGAAACTGGTTAAGCGGTATTAAGTTTATTGATGAATTCCGATTAGGCTCCCAAGACAATTTACCAAGCGATGCCGTAAATAACAAAGCTCGAAATAATTATTTCTTCCTGCCACTAATTCTCGGAATATTAGGAATCGTTTTTCATTTTAAAAACGACAAAAAAACGTGGTGGGTGTTACTGGTGTTCTTCCTCTTTACAGGAATAGCCTTAAAGATATACCTCAACGAAAGACCCTTTGAGCCTAGAGAACGTGACTATGCCCTTGTAGGCTCCTTCTACGTCTTTGCCATGTGGATCGGTTTCGGAGTATATGCTCTTTATGAAATTGTTAAAGATTGGGTCAAACCCAAGATTGCCATTCCCATTGTATTAACGGCTACATTACTTGCGGCACCCGTTTTATTAGCAACTCAAAACTGGGATGACCATGACAGATCCAATAGATACACCGCCAACGCTATGGGCAAAATGTATCTTGATTCAGTTGACGAAAACGGGATCTTATTTACCATTGGAGATAATGACACATTCGCGCTGTGGTACGCCCAGGGTGTAGAAGGTTACAGACAGGATGTGCGTGTTATAAATACAAGCCTCTTCGCGACAGACTGGTATATTGATGACATGAAGAAAAAGGCCTACAGCAGTGACCCAATTCCTTCACAATTAACACACGATAAGTATAAATGGGGATCGCGAGACTTCCTTGCTTTTCAGCGCACCAATAAGGATACTATTGATATCAAAACATGGATGAATTTCGTTGCTAATGATAGCCCAGCGACCAAAGTAGAATTGGGTAGCGGCAAATTAGCAAACAGTTTCCCTTCTAAGATTATTAGAATCCCAGTAGATAAAGAAGCAGTCCTTAGAAACGGCATTGTAACAGAAAAAGATGCGGATAAGATTGTACCTTATATTGACATTGAACTCAATGGTGACTTCATTTATAAAAACCGAATGATGATGCTCGACATTATTGCTAATAATAATTGGGAACGCCCTATTTATTTTAGTGGCGGAAGCTTTGGTGATGATGACTATCTCTGGATGAAAGACTATCTTCAACTAGATGGTGTTGTCTACAAATGGGTTCCAATAAGAACGCCAGTGAACGAGCGTAACCCATTCGATATGGGACGTGTTGATACTGAAAAAATGTACGAAATCGTCAATAAATGGGATTGGGGAAATAGCGGTAGTCCAGACATTTATCACGATGTGGAAACCAGAAGAAATGGTATTACCTACAGAAGCAATTTAGCGCGACTGGCAGAAAACCTAATCAACGATGGCGATACGCAACGCGCAGAAGAAATTCTAGATCTAGCAATGGAAAAAATGCCCGTAGCGTATTTTGAGTATTACTCGCTCTTGGATGCATATGTATTAGGTTATTACGAAGTGGACAAGCCCGATAAAGCAAGACAAGTATATCAGGATGTTGCTAAAAAGTATCAAGAAAAACTGATCTATTTTAGCGGTCTCAAACTGAAAAAGCAATACGCCATGCCTGACGAAATAATTAGTGCCATGGAGTATTACCGCAGTCTTGTAGACATCGTTCTTATTAGTGATAATGAAGAATATGGGCGTGCGGAAGCAGCAAAGTTTAATGACTATTTGAAGCTTTTCCGTCATTTCTATTCTGATGATGAAAAGATGGATCTTGAAAACACACTCGAACCCGAAATACCACAAGTCAATATTACACTAGATGCTAGCTCAAGAGAATAAAACATTCACCCAGTGAAAGCATATTTGGTAAAAACCCCCAAACTTGTACAAAGGCTTTTTCCGAAGCGAGTTTGGACATTTCCGACGACAAATAAGCAGGTTTTTCTAACCTTTGATGATGGCCCAATCCCTGAAGTCACACCGTGGGTTTTATCACTACTGAAGAAACATAATGCCAAAGCAACATTCTTCTGCATTGGTGATAATGTATCAAAGCATCCCGAAGTCTTTCAGCAAGTTATTGCTGAAGGACATGCCATAGGCAATCATACGTTTCATCATCTGAACGGAAGAAAAACGAAATTTAAAAACTATCTCGAAGATGTTGCGAAAGCAACTAAAATATTGAACGAGGCAGGAAGTGCCAAGGACAGAGCAAACTCGGAATTCTCAAATATTTTCCGTCCCCCTTTCGGCAAGATGACCACGAAGCAAGCGAAATCAATTCAAGAAAAAGGGTATAAAATAATTATGTGGGATGTGTTAAGCGCCGATTTTGACCCGTCTATTTCCGAAGAAAAATGCCTTCAAAATGTGTTGAAAAACATAAAAACTGGAAGTATCGTGGTTTTTCACGATAGCATGAAAGCTGAAAATAAATTGAGACATGCACTTCCAAAAGTGCTTGATTTTATCGCTGAAAAAGGATGGGAATGTGTCCCTATTTCCTAATACTAAACATACTCTTTTACAAGTCCGATAAGCGTATTCGCATCTTGCTCACCACTTTGGCGCCATTTCATTTCACCATCTTTATAGATCATGAGCGTCGGCAGACCCTTAACACGAAGTGCTTTAGCTAATTCGTTGTTTTTTTCAACGTCAATTTTTATCACGCGAGCCTTGTCCCCAAGAGCCGCAGCAACATCTCGAAGTACAGGATGCATTCCCTTGCAGGCCTCATCCCATTCAGTATAAAAATCTAAAAGGACTGGTACCCGAGTTTCAATTAATTCTCCAAATTTTGACATACTATATGTTCCGTTTCTGAATAATCGTTATGCAAATATAACATTTATGTACTAATAACACGCACTATGCGGTCTTACGCTTCTTTTTGAGTTTTATTACCGTAATCTCTGGCCAAATTCCTACCCTTCCTGGGTAGCCTAAAAATCCAAAGCCACGGTTTACGTTTATGTATCTTCCAAACTCCTCGTAAATACCAGCCCAATTTTCATAACGGTATTTTACAGGACTCCACTTTATCCAGCCTGGAATTTCAATACCAAATTGCATACCATGGGTATGCCCACTCAGCGTTAATTGAAAGTTCCTATCGTCCTGCTTTACACGTTCTTTCCAATGCGAAGGGTCATGACTCATCAGTATCTTAAAATCAGTAGACAAAACTCCTTCACAAGCCTTATCAAGGTCACCAGCTTTTTTAAAACCGCCGACACCCCAATTCTCAACTCCAATCAATTTGACTTGGCTTTTTCCACGTTCAAGTGTGGCATGCTCGTTTAGGAGCAACTTCCAACCCATCTCTTTTTGTAACTCTTTTAGGTTAGTGAGATTTTTACTTTTTTCAGTTTCTGAAGGCCATTGTACATAGTCCCCATAATCATGATTCCCAAGCACCGAATACACCCCGTCTGTCGCTTTTAATGTGCTAAACATTTTCTTCCATGGTAACATCTCATCAGCAACGTTATTTACCAAATCACCAGTAAATAGTATAAGGTCACTCTGTTGTTGATTTACCAAATCTACCGCATATGCTACCTTCTCCGCATTATCAAAACTCCCACTATGTATATCGCTAATCTGAGTTAGAGTATAGCCATCAAAAGCTTCGGGTAAATCATCAAACTCCAAAGCATACTTCAAAACCTTATAATTGTACTTTCCTTGGATCATTCCATAGATTAATGATGCAAACGGAATAGCCGCAAGGCCCAGTGCAATAGTGCTTACAAACTTTCGGCGAGAAGGCATATAAAAACCGGTATCACCGAAACCAAATTTCGAGAATAAGCCTACAAATACCCGAACAATATCTTCAGCAAACATGAAAATTACAATCAATAGCTTTGGACCAAAGAAAGCTAGGAAAAAACCAAAAACATACATGCCAGATACGGACATCATTCTGCTTGTTCCAGCTTGGTTTAGCTGATACATGAAAAAACCCAATATAAGCACTGAACTTAATACGTAAAGCCCGTGAAACCAAAAGTTTTTGGTGAGGGTCCTCAGGGCTTGAAAGGCATAAATGTCAACTAGTGCGTAAATAACAATAAAAATAATCCAACGGATCATGGGCAGTTTTTTCAGAATTGCTAAAGATAGACCGCTTTTAAAATCTTACTCCAATCTTCACTTTTTTTTAACTGTTTTTGTATCTTTTCCGCTACTAAAACTAATTAATGAAACAACTCTTCCTTCTTTCTGTTGCGGCAGGACTTTTTTTTAGCTGTTCGGAAAGAGAAAACATCCTGCCAGCAGTAAAAGATCATCAACTCACATCCCTTGTCAACACCTTTATCGGAACAGGTGGTCACGGGCATACCTATCCAGGAGCTACAATGCCCTTTGGCATGATGCAATTAAGTCCCGATACGCGTCTTGATGGCTGGGACGGTTGCAGCGGCTATCATTATAGTGATTCGATTATATATGGGTTTTCCCATACTCACCTCAGCGGAACAGGCGTAAGCGATTATGGAGATATTTTACTCATGCCAACCAATGAAATTGTCTTTAATAACGGTGCAAATGGAGAAAAGGGCTATAGCGCCTCTTTTTCACATGAAAATGAAACCGCCTCTCCAGGCTACTACCAAGTGCATATAGACAGCACCAACATCCATGTGGAACTTACGGTAACCGAACGTGCCGGAATGCATAAATATGTATATCCTTCCGCAGAAAATCAAATAGCCATCTTAGATTTAATTCATCGCGATAAAGTTTTAGACGCCAAAATTGACATTATTTCTAATACCGAAATTCAAGGCTATCGTTATTCTAATGCTTGGGCAAGTGATCAACGCTTGTTTTTTAGCTTGAAAACTTCACACAAATTTAAGGACATGTTGCAATCCCCTCCAATTCAAGGAATGCCAGGAGGCAGAAAAGTTGCTTTGCAATTTGAGAACCCTAACAATGATGCAGTCTATATTTCTATAGGTATCTCAGCGGTTGATGAAGCTGGCGCAAAACTAAACAGAACGTCCGAAATTGGCTCCAAAACCTTTGACCAACTCAGAACTGAAGCTGATAAGGCTTGGGAAAAACAGCTCGAAAAAGTGGTGATTGAATCTAACAACCACGATTACAAAGTGAATTTCTATTCGGCATTATACCATACCATGATTGCGCCTAATTTATATCAGGATGTGGACGGTCGCTATCGCGGAATGGACTTAGAAATTCATCAAACAACCGATTTCGATTATTATACAGTCTTTTCCTTGTGGGATACTTATAGAGCCGCCCACCCGCTCTATACGATTATTGAACAAGAACGTACCAATGATTTTATAAACACCCTTCTCGCTAAATATAAGGAAGGTGGTATTATGCCTATTTGGGATCTTTCTGCAAATTATACAGGCTGCATGATTGGATATCACGGTGTCCCTGTAATTGCAGATGCCTATTTAAAAGGGATTCGTGGCTATGATGCCGAAATGGCCTTTGAGGCAATGAAACATAGTGCAATGCAGGACAAATTGGGACTCGCCGGGTATAAAGCGAATGGTTTTGTTCCCATGGAAGAAGAAAGCGAGTCTGTCTCTAAAACCTTAGAATATGCCTATGATGATTGGACCATTGCAGCCATGGCGAAAGCAATGGGGAAGAATGAAGAATATGTGCATTTTTCTAAACGTGGACAGTACTATAAAAATGTATTCAATCCTGAAACCGGATTTATGCAAGGTCGTTTTAACAATAGTTGGTTTACCCCTTTTGACCCCTATGAAGTGAACTTCAATTATACGGAAGCCAATGCCTGGCAATATAGTTTGTATGTGCCGCAGGACATCTCCGGGCTCATGACTATTATGGGCGGCAAAGAAACCTTAGAAACACACTTGGACGCTTTGTTTTCTGCTAAGAATGAAACTTCGGGGCGTGAACAAATAGATATCACTGGTTTAATTGGTCAATATGCACACGGAAACGAGCCTAGTCATCATATGGCCTATCTCTATAATTTCGTAAACAAACCACATAAAACACAGGAATTAGTTTATCAAATTTTAACGGAGCTTTATACCAACGAACCTGATGGAATTTCAGGAAATGAAGACTGCGGACAAATGAGCGCCTGGTATGTTTTTAGTTCGCTTGGTTTTTATCCAGTGACGCCTGGAAGCAATCAATATATAATAGGCACACCCCTATTTCCGAAGGCGTCGATAAATCTCGAAAACGGTAAAACCTTTACCGTCGCCGCAGATAATATTTCTGAATCAAACATCTATGTAGAATCTGTGTTTCTGAATAACACGAAATTGGAACGCACCTACCTTACACATGAAGAAGTGATGGCAGGCGGTACACTCGTTTTTCAGATGACTGACAATCCAGCTGTTTGGGGCTCTCAAGATGGCTATGAGCCAATAACTGAAATAGCAGATAACACCATTTTACTAACTCCTTTTCTTGCTGAAGGCGATGTTGCGTTTAAAACCGAAACAACGATTATCCTCAATGTGTCTTCAAATGATGCAAACATTTTATATAGCCTGAACGGTTCAGAATATAAACCTTATACAGCGCCTATTACAATTTATGAAGCAAGTAATCTTCGAACCTATTCAGAAAGAAACGGCGAAAAAAGCCCCGAATTAACCACTCAATTCTATAAAATAGACCCAAACCTAAGTGTCAAGCTTGAAACTAGATACGCCAATCAATATAATGCAGGAGGTAATGACGCCTTAATTGATGGCATTCGTGGGTCTAAAGATTTTAGAACAGGAGCGTGGCAAGGCTATTGGGGTAAAGACGTTGTTGCTATTGTTGACCTCGGAAGCATAAAACCGATTGATACGATTAGCGTAAACTTTTTAGAAGATCAAGGCAGTTGGATTTTCTTCCCTTCGGAAGTGGAATGTTATGTTTCAGATTCGAGAACCTTTAACAAAACCCTGCCACCTCAAAAGATTGATGCAGGAATTCCGGCAGATGAAAGCGGAATTAAAACGATCAAATTTTCAACGCAAGGCTATAATGCTCGTTATATAAAAATAGTTGCCAAGAATTTTGGCAAACTTCCTGAATGGCACTTAGGCGGTCCTGATGGAGACGCTTGGATTTTTGTGGATGAAATAGACATTAACTAATAGCAATATGAAACGTAGAAAATTTTTACAGAATGCCTCCTTAACGGGTCTTGGAATAGTAACGGCCTCCTCACTAATTGGATGTGATGAAACAACTTCAAAAGAGAAGCCATCTGAAGCAGCTACGGCGGCGGAAATCAAAGGGGCAAGACCACTTGTTATAGCAACCTGGGACGTTAAAGAATCAACACAAAAAGCATGGGAAACCATGGCAAATGGCGGCGCTGTTTTAGATGCTATTGAACAAGGCTGTATGGTTGAAGAAGCCAATGCAGAGGGCCAATCTGTAGGCATAGGCGGTTTGCCAGATCGCGACGGAAAGGTGACTTTAGATGCCTGTATCATGAGCACAGCTGGAAATTATGGCGCGGTAGTTTGCATGCAAAATATTGTACATCCTATTGCCGTAGCTCGTAAAGTCATGGAAGACACACCGCATGTAATTTTAGCAGGTGCTGGTGCAGAACAGTTTGCCATTTCAGAAGGTTTTGAGCCTACAAATTTACTTACTGAAAGGTCAAGGGTTGCCTGGGAGAAATGGAAAAAAACATCTGAATACAAACCCATCATCAACATTGAAAATCATGATACTATTGGCATGCTTGCCATGGATAAAAATGGTGACATCGCTGGAGGATGTACCACCAGCGGCTTGGCATTTAAAATGGCTGGACGCGTTGGAGATTCCGCTATTATTGGTGCTGGTTTATTTATTGATAATCAAATTGGTGGCGCAACCGCCACTGGCTTGGGAGAAGAAGTACTTAAAACCGTAGGTAGTTTTTTAATTGTAGAGCTCATGAGGCAGGGCAAATCACCGCAAGAAGCCTGCGAAGAAGCCATTGTAAGGATCATTGAAAAGAGCCCTAATTTTCAGGACTTTCAAGTAGGCTATATCGCAATAAATAAAGCTGGAGAAACTGGTTTTTATGGTATCCACAAAGGGTTTAGCGTAACGAGATTCCAAAATAATGTGAACGAAAATATTAAATCTGATTTTCTTAATAAAGTATAGGCAACCTTCATGACTACATCAAAAAATTATCGCTCCGCATTTATCATTGTAACCGTTTTATTTTTTCTCTGGGGTTTTATTACGGTTCTGGTAGACAGCCTTATTCCCAGACTAAAAGATGTTTTTGAGCTTTCTTATTTTCAAGCAGGCTTGGTGCAATTTGCTTTTTTCGGAGCATTTTTCGTTTTTTCAATTCCCGCAGGATGGCTACTAGCCAAAATTGGGTATCAGAAAGGAATCGTGCTAGGTTTAATTACGATGGCAATAGGCTGTGTACTTTTCTCACCCGCTGCCTCGGAAAGAGTCTTTGGTGTATTCTTATTGGGTTATTTTACTTTAGCTGCTGGGATTACCATTCTTCAGGTAGCGGCAAATCCCTATGTAGCTGTTTTAGGTAGTGAAGTTGGAGCATCAAGTAGACTTAATTTATCACAAGCATTCAATTCGCTAGGAACGGCTATAGCCCCTATTGTTGGCTCACTATTCTTATTGAGCGACACTATCATGTCATCTGCAGAAATTTCATCTCTCTCGCAATCTGAACAGCAAGCCTATTATATTTCTGAAGCAGGTGCCGTACAAACACCTTTTTATGTGCTCGCTGGTTGCATCGCTTTTTTAGCCTTGCTATTTGTATTTATAAAACTTCCAAAAATTCTTGAAAAGAGCCCGAAAGGAGGCTATGAAAAACTCCTCAAAAATC
Source organism: Candidatus Latescibacterota bacterium (assembly GCA_047615425.1). Classification (GTDB taxonomy): domain Bacteria; phylum Bacteroidota; class Bacteroidia; order Flavobacteriales; family Flavobacteriaceae; genus Patiriisocius. The sequence goes on along the minus strand of JBLHGH010000016.1, from coordinate 8,610 downwards.
GCTATGTACTGATGGGTGTTCTTGGTATTTTTCTCTATGTTGGTGCAGAAGTATCCATAGGGAGTTACTTAGTAAACTACTTTCAAGATATGAATTTGGCAGCAGTAGTGGCAGAAAATTCAACCATGATGAACATTGCTAATGGGATTGCTAAAATCTTCAATATGTCATTTGACGGGAGAGATCCAAAGGCATTACTCGGGATTTTTGTAATATTTTACTGGAGCGGGGCGATGGTCGGTCGCTTTATTGGAGCCTACCTAACGCGCATAATGAGACCTGGACGTGTTCTTGGCATCTTCGCATTATTGGCTATTTTAATGCTTCTCATTTCAATGAATACTGGAGGCCTTGTGGCCATGTGGTCTATTTTGGCCGTTGGACTATTCAATTCTATCATGTTTCCAACCATTTTTACACTTACTATTGATGGTCTAGGAGATCTAAAACCACAGGCATCTGGACTTCTTTGTACTGCTATCGTTGGGGGCGCTTTTATCCCTCCATTGTACGGTTTACTAACAGATAATATTGGTTTTAAGTGGGCTTTACTTTTGATCATCGCCTGCTATGCTTACATTTTATATTTTGGGTATAAAAGACGTACTACCTAATAGATGACTACCTATCTCTAAAAGCTGATTTTGATTTTGCATCACGTTTTAGCGATTCAAACATTGACATATATACTTTTTTTCGAAATCCAAGAAATAAAAAAGCCGCTATTGAAGCGGCTTTTTTATTTCTGAATGCTTTCTGAAGTACTAATTCGCGAAAATCTTTTCGCCACTTGCTTCTAGCGCTTTAAACTTCTGAACTAACTCCAGCGCATCTGGAATCACATCACTACATAATATAATAAGAGATCCTTTTACCGCATTGTTTACGGCATAAGTGATTGCTTCTTTTTCTGAAGGAATAATGGTTGTTTTCTTGTTAGGATCTTTCGCTTTAATACCATCATTCAACATACTGATTAATTCCTCTTCGGTTTTACCACGTAATCGCTTGTCTTGCCGAATAATAATTTCATCAAACATTTCAGCAGCAATAGCTCCCATCTCGTTATTGTCTTCAACACGTCTGTCGCCAATTCCAGCAATAATTCCAACCTTCACTGTGCATTCCAGATTATCAGTAAACTTCTGCAACGCTCGCATTCCTGCTGGGTTATGTGCATAGTCTAAAAGTATTGTGAAGTTTTTAAACTCAAATAAATTCAATCTTCCAGGCGTTTGTGAAGCCGATGGAATAAATGTTTCTAAACCGGCTTTCATATCTTCAATACTAATGCCTCGAACGTTCGCTGCTAGAACAGCAGCTAGCACATTCTGGATCATAAACTCAGCTTTTCCGCCATAGGTTAGGGGGATGTCTTTCGCTTTCATGATACGCATCTTCCAAGATCCTCTACAAATAGTTACGTATTCATTTTCATAAACAGCCGTAATACCGCCTTTTCTTTGCAATGCCTGTATTCTTGGATTCTCCTCATCCATAGAGAACAACGCAAGATTGCAATTGATGCCACGACGCATCTCATAAACCAAGTCATCATCTGCATTTAAAATAGCATAGCCATCTGGAAGCACTGTTTCGGGAACTACACCTTTCACTTTGGCTAATTGCTCAACAGTATGTATTCCTTTTAAGCCGAGATGATCTGCAGCTACATTGGTAACTACGGCAACGTCACAATTACCAAATCCTAAACCTGCGCGCAGCATACCACCACGAGCACACTCGAGTACGGCAAAATTTACTGTTGGGTCTTTTAATACAAATTCAGCACTTGCTGGACCCGTGCAATCACCTGTCATTAATAATCTATTCTGAATATAAACGCCATCACTAGTAGTGCACCCTACGCGGTATCCTTTCATTTTTGCTATGTGCGCAATAAGTCTACTGGTGGTCGTTTTTCCATTGGTCCCCGTAATGGCTACAATTGGAATTCTTCCTGTGTCGCCTTGTTGTGGAAATAATTTATCTACCACAGGAGCAGCAACGTTTCTTGGTAATCCTGTAGTTGGTGCCAAGTGCATTCTAAACCCTGGGCCAGCATTTACTTCCAGTATCGCGCCACCTGTTTCGGAAAGGGGCTTCGTAATATCTGTGGTCATAATGTCAATCCCACAGATATCTAAATCGATTATTTTAGAAATCCGTTCGGCCATAGAAACATTCGCAGGATGCACAATGTCCGTAATATCTTCGGCAGTTCCGCCTGTACTGAGGTTTGCTGTATCTTTTAATATAAGGCGTTCGTCTTTTTTAAGCACCGAATCTTCCGTATATCCGGCATCCTTAATAATGGTTTGCGTTAAATTATTCATCGTAATCATGGTTAGCACATTCTCATGTCCATAACCACGACGTGGATCTTCATTCACCTTCTCAACTAACTCTTTTATAGTAGACTTCCCGTCTCCAACCACATGTGCCGGTGTACGTATTGCGGCGGCAACCAAAATATTGTTGATTACAAGCAATCTATAATCTTCTCCCGTGACAAACTTCTCAACAATAACACGACTTGAAATTTCTTTTGCGGCGTGAAATGCCACTACGGCGTCTTCATAATTCTGAATATCAACCGTAATCCCTCGACCATGATTTCCATCAATAGGTTTAATCACCAATGGATATCCAACATAACGACATGCATCTTTTAGACTTCGTTCTTTACTAATGATATCTCCTCTTGGCACCTCAACTTCGGCCTGCTCTAACAGATACTTTGTATCCTCTTTGTCGCATGCAATTTCAACACCTATACTACTTGTTTCTGAAGTTACCGTTGCCTGAATTCGTTTTTGGTTTGCACCATAGCCCAATTGTACGAGTGAATATTTATTCAGCCGAAGCCATGGGATTCCTCTACTTGCAGCTTCTTCTACAATAGAACCTGTACTTGGCCCTAATCGTTCTGATTCTCGTAATTCCCGCATTTCTTGAATGTCTTTTTCCATATCATAATCCTCGCCCGAAATTAATGCCTCACAAATGCGAACAGATGCTTCGGCAGCAAAGCGCCCTGCACTTTCTTCGATGTAAGAGAAAACCACGTTATAGACTCCTTCTTCACCATAACCGCGAGTTCTTCCAAAACCTGTATCCATACCAGCTAAGGTCTGTACCTCTAATGCAATGTGCTCAATAATATGTCCCATCCATGTTCCTTCTTCGACACGCTGAAAAAATCCGCCAGGTTCACCCACAGAGCAGCGATGACTAAACATACTAGGAAACATAGCTTCTAAGCGCTCTTTAAAACCGTCAATGGTGTTTGACGGACGCTCCTCTAGTTCTTCTAAGTCAAGAACCATTACTATTAGTTTGTGGCGTCTTACAGACCAGTAATTCGGGCCACGCATGGCATTTATTTCTCTAATTATCATTCGGATGAGTTTTAAATTTAACTAAGGTCAAAGATCATAAATATATAATTTTTTAGGAACAAAAGGTGTATTTTCGCTTGCAATAAATCACATTCATATGACAGCAGCAGGAACATTAATCCCAATTGGAGGAAATGAAGACAAGGGAGTTGATGAACACGAAATCTACCATCTTGAATTTATTGAAGAAGGAATCTTGTCTCGAGTGGTTCAAGAGAGCGGTGGAAATGGCGCACTCATTCTTGTTATCCCAACTGCCTCAAGCATTCCTGTTGAGGTTGGAGAAAATTACTTACAAGCTTTTGGTAAATTAGGTTGCAAGAATGTTCACGTATTAGATATTCGAGAAAAAACAGATTGCGAAGACCCAACCGCTATTGATCTTATGAAAAAAGCGGATTGTGTTATGTTCTCAGGAGGAAATCAATCCAAGATTACACAGCACATTGGAGGTACAACCCTTCACTCAATTATGATGGATCGTTTTGAGAACGAACAGTTTGTCATTGCAGGAACTAGTGCCGGCGCCATGTGTATGTCTGAAGAGATGATTACCGGCGGAAGCAGCCAAGAATCTTTTATTAAAGGTGCGGTAGGCATGGGAAATGGAATGAACTTTATCCCGAAACTTATTATCGATTCTCACTTTATTCGTCGTGGTCGCTTTGGGAGATTAGCTGAAGCCATTGCGCAATTTCCCCTACTTATTGGAATTGGTCTGGCAGAAGATACAGGCCTCGTGATTAAGAAAAATAGCTTTGAAGTTATTGGTTCTGGGATGGTCATCGTTTTTGATGGACGTAAGGCCAGACACAACAATCATAACCTCTTAGAAATAGGCACTCCCATGTCACTCACAAACTTGAAGACACACATACTTGCAAATGGGGATTGTTTCAATATTAAAAAGAAAAAGGTAAAAGTGTCTCCCTTGAACCTATCTGTTATTGAGCCTGTGGCTTTATAAATTCAAAACCTAAAACCCCAACAATTTCTGGACACCTCTGGAAACTGAACGCATAAGCCCCTTATAAACATCCACATTCTTTTGATGCTTGCTACATCACAAACATCTCACTAGAGCCAAAATAGTAGTCCCTATTCCTTGTAAATTCCTATTTCCTTTTTTCCTTCGGAAGTATAACACGCTCGGTACATTCCGTCAGTATTAAAAGTCATGGCAATATTTCCTTTGGCATCTATGGCGATAAGACCCCCATCACCTCCTAGTTCCAGAATGCGCTTGTGGATAACTTCGGAAGTAGCTTCTGCTAAACTCATTCCTTTAAACTCCATCAAACAAGATACGTCATAAGCAACTACGCCTCGAATGAAATACTCTCCACTACCCGTGCAACTTACTGCGCATGTAGCATTGTTAGCATAGTTTCCGGCACCAACCATCGGACTATCACCTACTCGACCCCATTTTTTATTGGTCATTCCCCCTGTTGAAGTAGCTGCGGCAAGATTCCCATGAACATCGCATGCAACAGCACCTACGGTTCCAAACTTGCCATCTTTTTTCACGCTGTGATCTAACTGAAAGGTGTCACTGTCCTTAATGCCATGCCATTGCTGATAACGCACCTCATCGTAAAAATAATCCGGCGTTTCCAGATCATAGCCATTATTTTTCGCAAAGCGCATCGCACCTTCACCTGCGAGAAAAACATGGTCACTTTTTTCCATGACATCTCGCGCTAATGAAACTGGATTCTTAATCCCTGTAATTAGAGAAACCGCGCCAGCTTCACGATTTTTTCCTTCCATGATGGCAGCGTCCATTTCATGCGTTCCTTCAGCGGTAAAAACAGCGCCTTTTCCGGCATTGAACAAAGGAGAGTTCTCCAAATGGTTCACCGCTGTTTCCACAGCATCTAGCGCAATTCCATCCCGTCTCAAAATGGCATATCCAGCCTCCAAAGCTTGATCAAGAGCAGCCTCATATTGTGCTTCTAGTTCCTCGGTCATTAAGCCTTTTACCAGGGTTCCTGCTCCGCCGTGAATGGCAATAGAAAAGTTGTTTTTCATAATTGGTCTAATTGGTTCGGAAAAATACAAATTGCATCTCAATAAACCTTTAAATTCATTTGTAGAAAAAGCAGTCTTTTTAGTGAAGACCATTCTTAGACAGATATTTTCAGATCCAACTTCTGGACCTACTTATATAATTCAGAACTAATATTATATACATTTTTCATTTTAAAGAAAGTCAATTATGGAGAACGCTTTTTTTTGTTTCTGAAAATGCCATATTCTGAAGGGTTCTTTTTACATTTGAAGGAACAACAATTTCCAAGCAATGTCCGATCAAAAAAGACTCTTTCTCGTAGACGCCTACGCACTTATATTTCGAGGTTATTATGCCTTTATCAAAAACCCGCGTATCAACTCAAAGGGAATGGACACCTCAGCCATTTTAGGCTTTACTAATTCGCTCTTAGATGTTATTAAAAGAGAACGTCCTGATCATTTAGCCGTCTGTTTTGACAAGGGAGGAAGTGTTGCCAGAAAAGAGGCTTTTCCCGAATATAAAGCGCATCGTGATGAAACTCCAGATGCCATAAAAATTGCCGTTCCATATATTCAGAACATATTGAAAGCAATGCATATTCCTATAATGGTCAAGGAAGGCTTTGAGGCAGATGACGTTATTGGAACCCTTGCTAAAAAAGCGGAAAAAGAAGGCTACAAAACTTTTATGGTAACACCTGATAAGGATTTTGCTCAATTGGTTTCTGAAAATATTTTTATGTACCGACCCATGTTTGGTGGCGGCTATGAAACCTGGGGGGTCCCGGAAGTTCAGGCCAAATTTGAAGTCGAAGACCCGTTACAGGTTATTGACTTCCTAGGGATGATGGGAGATAGCGCCGATAATATTCCTGGGCTCCCTGGAGTTGGTGAAAAGACTGCTAAAAAATTCATTGCTGCCTATGGAAGTATGGAAGGTCTTTTAGCAAATACGCATGAGTTAAAAGGGAAGATGAAAGAAAAAGTAGAAGGCGCCAAAGAGCTTGGTATGCTTTCGAAAGAACTGGCAAAAATTATATTGGACGTTCCTGTTGAGCTCGATGAAAAAGATTCCGAAATGTCTGACCCAGATATTCCAGCCGTTCTAAACATTTTTCAAGAGCTTGAATTTAGAAGGCTAGTGGATAATTTTAGTAAAATATTTACACCAGAGGCGCAAGCTTCAGCAGGCACCTCAAACACTCCTTCCAAAAAAGAAGATATAAAAGAAACAGTAAAGAAGACTCCTGATGCTCCTGGAGCTGGAGCTGGACAATTTTCGCTCTTCGGAGGTGATAATGAACCAACCGAAACTGCTAAAGAATATAGTTCAAGAAATACAATTGCAGACACCGAACATTTCTACCAGACTATACAAGCAGGTATGGGCACCACGCTATTCATTAGGAATTTGATGAAGCAAAAAAGTGTCTGTTTCGACACAGAGACTACAGGGTTAAATCCAATTACGGCTGAGCTCGTAGGAATTGCATTTTCGTGGGAAGCTGGAAAAGGTTTCTACCTTCCGTTTCCAGAAGAAAAAGAGGAAGCACAGCAATTAATTGAATTATTGCGACCTTTCTTCGAAGACGAAGAAATTGAAAAAATTGGTCAGAATTTAAAGTATGACATCAAAGTGCTTCACAAATATAACATGCGTGTAAAAGGAAAACTCTTTGATACCATGTTGGCGCATTACCTAATAAACGCAGACATGCGTCACAGTATGGATGTGTTGGCCGAAACCTATCTGAATTACTCGCCTGTTTCAATTACAGAGTTGATTGGTAAAAAGGGTAAAAACCAGCTCTCCATGAGAGAAGTGCCGGTTGACAAACAAACCGAATACGCCGTCGAAGATGCCGATATTACTCTTCAGTTAAAAGAACATTTTCAAAACGAACTTGGCGAAGCCAATACCCAAAAATTATTCGATGACATTGAAGTGCCACTACTGCGTGTTTTGGCCGCTATGGAACTGGAAGGAATTAATCTCGATGAGGCATTTTTGAATAGTCTTTCGGGCGATTTAAATTCCGATATAGCCACCCTAGAGAAATCAATTTACGAAGCTGCCGAGCAAGAATTCAATATTGCATCTCCAAAACAATTGGGTGAGATTTTGTTCGATAAAATGAAGTTAGTAGACAGGCCTAAGAAGACAAAAACGGGTCAGTATTCAACTGCTGAAGACGTGCTTTCGTATCTAGCAAAAGATCATAAAATCATCCAAGATGTACTCGAGTATCGTGGACTAGCAAAATTAAAAAGCACCTATGTTGATGCCCTGCCAGCTCAAGTAGAACCAGCCACTGGTCGTGTTCATACAGATTATATGCAAACGGTTGCGGCAACAGGAAGGTTGAGTAGTAACAATCCGAATTTGCAAAATATCCCAATAAGAACTGAACGTGGCAGACAGGTAAGGAAAGCTTTTGTTCCACGGGATGCAGACCATGTTTTACTTGCCGCAGATTACTCTCAAATTGAACTGCGTATTATTGCAGCACTCAGCGAAGAAGAAAATATGATACAGGCATTTAAAAATGGAGAAGATATTCATGCTTCCACAGCAGCGCGCGTTTTTAATGTTCCGTTAACTGAAGTCACTAGAGAACAACGTGGTAATGCAAAGACGGTTAACTTCGGGATTATCTATGGCGTATCTGCATTCGGATTGAGTAATCAAACAGATTTATCACGTGGTGAGGCAAAAGAGCTTATAGAAACCTATTACGAAACCTATCCGAAGCTTCGGAAGTATATGAGCAAACAAGTAGCTTTTGCGCGTGACAATGGGTATGTACAAACCGTTCTTGGCAGAAGGCGTTATTTAAAAGACATCAATGCTGGCAATGCAATTGTTCGAGGGGCTGCGGAACGAAACGCCGTAAACGCACCTATTCAAGGAAGCGCCGCAGATATTATAAAAATAGCGATGATTAATATTCATCAAAAACTTTCTGAAGGAAACTATAAGAGTAAAATGCTCCTACAAGTTCATGATGAATTGGTGTTTGATATTTATAAACCTGAACTAGAAGAACTAAAACCCCTCATCAAAACGGAAATGGAGAATGCCTATGCGCTAACAGTTCCATTAGATGTAGAAGTTGGCTTGGGTGAAAACTGGTTGGAAGCTCACTAATTCTCTGCTTAAAAAAATTAATGGACACTAAATACAATAGCAAAA
>JBLHGH010000015.1:0-19813 GCA_047615425.1 Candidatus Latescibacterota bacterium | reverse complement strand
AAGTCTTCCAATGGACTCGGTTCGGTCACCGTATTTGATGTTCTAGGTCGTGAGGTGAAATTCGAAAAGATTGAAACTTCAGATCAACAAGTTCGCATGGACCTTAGTGAATTGTCACGGGGTGTCTATTATGTGCTTGTTTCGAATGGAAGCAGTAAAACAACTCAAAAATTAATTAAAAAATAATATTATTAATTATACTGAAACCATAGCATGGCTATTTAGTCAGTTGCCGATGTATCAACGTGTGGGAAAGGCTGCCTATAAGGCGGACCTAGATAACACCCTAAAGCTCGCCAGCTATCTGGATAACCCTGAGCGCGCCTTTAAGAGCGTTCATGTTGCGGGTACAAATGGGAAGGGGAGTAGTAGTCACATGATGGCATCTGTTCTCCAAGAAGCTGGTTATAAGGTAGGACTGTATACGTCACCTCACTTAATAGATTTCAGAGAACGAATTCGGATAAATGGTGACATGATTCCGAAACGAACCGTAGCTGCATTCATTATAAAACATAAAGGGTTTTTCGAAGCCAACCACATGTCTTTTTTTGAAATGACCGTAGGTTTGGCGTTTGATTATTTTAGAAGCGAAAAAGTAGACATAGCTATTGTAGAGGTTGGATTAGGAGGTAGGTTGGACAGCACCAATATTATGCTGCCTGAAGTTTCAGTAATCACGAATATCGGATTAGATCATACACAGTTCTTAGGCAATTCGCTTGCTGAAATTGCTGTGGAAAAAGCTGGAATCATAAAGCAGAATGTGCCCGTGGTCATTGGCGAAACTGTGAAAGAAACAAAAACGGTGTTTCTGAAAATTTCCGAAGCGAAAAACGCGCCGATTCGTTTTGCTGCTGTAGCTGCTGTCACGCAGTATGCAACGGATTTAAAAGGAGTCTATCAAATCATAAATCAACGAACTGTTTTAGTTGCATTGGAAGAGTTGAAAAAGAAAGGTTGGAATATTTTAGACAAACATATCGCTAAGGGGTTAATGCAAGTGGAAAAGAGCACGGGGCTCATGGGTAGATGGCAGGTGTTGCAGGAAACTCCAAAAGTAATTTGCGATACAGCGCATAATAAAGAAGGCTTACAAAGCGTGATGCCGCAATTGATGAAAGAATCGTTTGAAAAACTCCATATTGTTTTGGGGATGGTGAGTGATAAAAATCTAGACAATGTGTTGCCGTTGTTCCCTAAGAATGCGCAGTATTATTTCTGTAAACCGAATATACCTAGAGGCATGGAGGCGGAGCTTTTAAAAACTTCTGCTGACAAATATAACCTCAAGGGAGGAGTTTATGAGAGTGTGTCTTTAGCTTTCCGAACAGCAAAAAAAGATGCATCGAAGCGAGACCTTATCTATGTAGGAGGAAGCACCTTTGTGGTTGCTGAAATTTTATAGTTTTTTTTGATTTAATTGTTTGCTAAATATAAAATCTACCTTATATTTGCCCTCGCTAACAGTGGGGCGTTTAGCTCAGTTGGTTCAGAGCACTTGGTTTACACCCAAGGGGTCGGGGGTTCGAATCCCTCAACGCCCACATCAAAGCCTTAATCCCGATACAAATTTGTATCGGGATTTTTGTTTTCAAAAAGTCTGAGCCGAAGGCTCAAAGACTTGGAGAAAACAAAAATAACGGATGCCGGAAGGCATCGGGATTTATCATTTGCAGTAGCGGGTTCGTGCTAGGGATCACGCTAGTAATCCCTAAGGATAATTTTTTAAAAAAGGCCTTTCCGCTTTCGCGGGTACTTTCACCAAATGTCCAGTGGACATTTGGTTTTATGTATAAAACTACATTTCAGTAAGGCCTCATTGTAGAAGTCATATTATTAATCCATTTGATTTTAGTAGCTTTGAAAAAAAAGACCTATGAAGAATTTACTACTTATTTCATTCCTTTTTAGTGTAGCTATTTCTTTGTCACAAAGCTATCAATCTGCCGAAAGTGTTGAATATGATGCGGCGAATGACCGCTGGCTTGTTGCGAATGGCGCACGAATGATTGTAGACGACGGAGAGGGGAACCTGAGTTTTTTCGGCACAGGAAATGCGACGCATGGCACCGAGGTGCTTGGCAATACGGTATTTACAATTGCTAGCAATAAAATTAAAGGCTATGACCTAACAAGTGAGTTGCTTGTTATGGATCTGCAAATCCCAGGCGTCGGTTTTTTGAACGGGATGTCTAATGACGGCGTTAATACATTGTATGTAACCGATTTCAGCGGAGGGAAGATTTTTTCAGTTGACGTTTCGGATTTAGCTAATCCAGTCTTCGTTGAACTTGTTTCAAGTACAGGGGATACACCTAATGGTATTCTTTATGATGGATTGAGTAATAGACTATTGTATGTTACTTGGGGTGGAAATGCTAAAATCAACGCGGTAGACCTTGGAAGTTTTGTGATCACAACGATCGAAAATACTGGCTTAACCAATATTGACGGGATTGTTATGGACACCAACGGAGAATTCTATATTTCGTCTTGGGGTCCAGCAAGAATAACAAAATATTCTAATGATTTTACAGCAAATGAAGTTGTTGTGACTCCGGCGCTTAATTCGCCTGCAGATATTGGCATCAATGATGCATTTGTTCTTGGAATACCAATGGGGTCATCTGTTATTTTTGTTGATGTAGAGGTGCTTGGAGTGGATGATGTAGAGAGCCCTTTAAATTATGCTGTTTCTTCCAATCCAATAAACGATGCCACATACATACAGTTTAATCTTCTAGAGCCAACTAATATTTCCTTGGAACTCTATAACGCGCACGGAAAATTAATTTCAAATCTTTTTGAAGGGAATCAAGTTTCGGGAAGGCATTCTGTTTTGTTGGCAGGCCTTAATCTTACAAGCGGATTATATTTCTCAAAATTGCGCACTAATAGCGCAAGCTTCGTTAAAAGATTAATCGTTAAATAAGTTCTAAAATTCGCTCTAATGCCATTCCTCTCGAACCTTTGATAAGCATAAGGCTTGGTTGTATTTTTTCTGAAGTGAGATGATCTTTGAGATTGTCAAAGCTTTCAAACTTCTGAATATGAGGAGCATTCATTTTTAAGCCGAAGAAGTTACTTCCTACTAAATAAACTGTTCCTATGGCATTTTTTGCAAGCCAATCCACTATTTGCTGATGTTCATCTGCAGCTACTTCGCCAAGTTCGAACATATCACCTAAGAATAGCACTTTCTGGTCGCCCTCAGCCTGTTTGAAGTTTTCAAGCGCTGCCATCATGCTCGATGGATTTGCATTATAAGCATCTAAGATTATTTTATGCCCATGCAGTTCAATGCGCTGCGATCTATTGTTAGAAGGCACATAGCCCTCGATAGCGACTTTTATTTTTTCAGCTGGGATATTGTGATAATCGCCAATAGCAATAGCGGCCGCTATATTGTGAAAATTGTATAGTCCTATTAGGTTGCTTTGAATGTCTATTCCTTTAAAATTAACTAATAGCGTATTTGATGCATCTTTTAGACCAACATAGCAATCTGATTTTGCCAAACCAAAGGTAATTCGACTAATGGATGCAGTAAGTTCCATTTGTGTTGGGTCATTGGCGTTCACAAAAACAAGTTTATCCTTTTGTTTAAGGTGCTTATATAATTCGCTTTTCCCTTGAATAACACCTTGAATACTTCCAAAGCCTTCCAAATGTGCCTTTCCAAAGTTGGTAATATATCCGAAATCTGGTTGTGCAATTTCGGTTAGGTGGTGAATTTCACCAATATGATTGGCTCCCATCTCTACAATGCCCATTTCTGTTGTGGAATCCATTGAAAGTATTGTTAAGGGTACGCCAATATGGTTGTTTAAGTTCCCGATAGTTGCTCCCGTTCTGAATTTTTTAGCGAGCACAGCATTGATTAATTCCTTAGTCGTGGTTTTACCATTACTGCCTGTTAAGGCTACAATAGGAAGGCCAAGGTGCTTTCTGTGATAGGCAGCAAGGTTCTGAAGCGATTTAAGTCCATTGCCACATAAGATAGTTTCGCCTGTATTTTTATGGTAGCCTATCTGATCTATGACAGCCTTAAAGGCTCCTTTGTCTAATGCTTCTTGGACAAACTTGTTTCCGTTGAAATTATCGCCCTTTAACGCAAAGAATAGACAATCTTTAGTGATTTTTCTTGTGTCAGTGCAAATTCCAGTGCTTTGCAAAAAATGTTGATGAAGTGTTTCTATTTTCAAAAGGGCAGCGTTTTTTTCAGAAGAAATAAAGATATAAAAAAAAAACCCTCCAAAGCGATGTGCAAAGAAGGGTTTAGAATTTTATTTGTTAGCAGCCTAGTCTCTTGGGCGCTTTCCTTTTTTAGATTTTGAGCCTACACGGGACATTGCACATCTAAATCCAATATAGTCTGTTGCCATATCTTCAGGGAAATAGCGTCTTTGCGCAGGATCTAACCAATACTCTCTATCTCTCCAAGAACCACCTTTGTAAACGCGCACTTCATTGTCAACCAGTGTAGTTCGGTTAGAATCTTGATCATATTGACGCTCTATTACTCCAGTACTATCTATAGAAACACTATGTTTCGGAGAGTTGTACATACGCTTGTTTGGGTCAACCTCATCCTCTTCTTCTCCAAAAGATTGGTAGTAACGCGAAGAGCTCTTATCACCATCACGGTAATCTCTGTTGTCACTCTCAGAGAAGTTTGTTCTCAGGTATGTTTCATTTTCATCAACGGGTATTTGCAAGATCTCACCAGGAAGGTTACGAGCTACAATTTTACCAGTACTTAATGTGTCAAATATAATAGAGTCTGCCGTTACAATCTTAACCTTACCGTCTGCATCAATAGCATTTTTAGAGTAAACATTACCACGGTAGTAGTTGAAGTCGTTAAATGCATCATCTACAATTGGACGGTAGACATCAGCAACCCATTCGGCTACGTTTCCAGACATATCATAAAGACCGTAGTCATTTGGTTCATATGATTTAACTTCTGCTGTAATGTCCGCTCCATCATCACTCCATCCAGCAATTCCGCCATAATCACCATCGCCTTGCTTAAAGTTGGCTAATTGATCTCCTCGAGATTTTCTAGATCCTGAGCGTGTGTATTGTCCATCCCAAGGATATTTCTTTCTACCTCTATACACGTTGTAATTACGTAAACTTGATAAGCCTAATGCAGCATATTCCCATTCAGCTTCCGTTGGAAGTCTATATCCTGGTAATAATAATCCGTCTTTACGTTGTATGTATAAATTAGTACTATCCTTACTCCTTTTAGCTAAAGATTGTGACCTTTTACCACCACGGGTAATAGAATCACTGCCTCCGTAAGTCGAAGTGGGAGAGTTTAAATAAGTTTCTGTGCTAAAAGTTTTGCCTCCTTTAGCATTATAACGAGCTCCACGAGATGTGATGCCTTCAGATTCTAATATATGTTCGTTAACACGGTCTGTTCTCCAACTACTAAACTCAATTGCTTGAATCCAGCTTACTCCTACTACAGGGTAATCTGCATATGCAGGATGACGTAAATAGTTGTTGGTCATTACTTCGTTAAACCCAAGACGATTTCTCCAAACTAAGGTGTCTGGTAAAGCGCCTTCATAAATTCTTCTGAAATTTTCATTTTCTGGAGGGAAAACACTTTTCAGCCAATCCAGATACTCGAGATACATAAGGTTTGTAACCTCAGTTTCGTCCATGTAAAAAGACTGTACATGTTGCTGATTAGGAGAATTGTTCCAATCGTGCATAGGATCATCCTGAACTTTACCCATGGTAAATGTTCCTCCTTCAATAAAAACAAGACCGGGACCGGTTTCTTGTTCTTTTGCTTTTGGATTGTATTGGAAACCTCCCTCTTTAGAGTTCATTGTCCAACCTGTTGCACGCGAGCTATCTTTGTAGTCTCGTGATTTGTTACAACTAATTAATAAGGTAGTCATAACAACTACCATTAGTAGCCTTAGGGTCATTTTATTTGTCAAGTTCATAGTCTAAATTATGAAAATATTGGGTTCGCAATATAGTAATTAACGATAAAAATGCAATATTATTTTAATAATAATGCATGTTAGGTATTGGGTTTTTTGCTAACTAACCCAATTACAAACGTACTACTTTTTGAATTAGTATGCGAAATTATGATTTTTGATAAAAACTTTAAAAATAAACATCATACTAAGTGTATATTTGATGCGTTAATTAATATAATGAAAATAACACTCTTTTACGTAGGTCTTCTATTCTTCTCATTTACTGTATATTCTCAATCAAAAAAGATTACAATTGATTGGGAAGGAACTCCATCAGGGCAGTCTGTCGATTTTTCTGTAGAGAAAAACTTTCAGGAAAAACAAGCTGAATTGCTAGCTTCAATGAACTTGGCCTTTAACGAGGATGAGGCAATATATAGGGAACAATGGCAGGACAATGGATTTGCAAATAAAAATTCTTTACGAATTTCTAATATTCGTTACGGAACGCCTAGCTTAGAAGAACTTCAAAAAATAAATATCAATGAGATTCCAACATCACTTGATTCGCGAATCATAAGCACAAAAGCACGTGATATAATCTATACTAGAATCCAAATGAACCCGATTATCAAGGACAAAGAGATTATACAAAAGGTGCTGTCGTTTGATGTGTCGTATAGTTATTCTAGACAGGCGTCAAACGCAAGCAGGAGACCAATTACAAATTCTGTTTTGGCAACTGGAGCTTGGTATAAGTTTAAAATAAATGAAACAGGTGTTTATCGTATAACAAAGAGCTTTCTAAGTGATTTGGGGATGAATACAAATAGCTTAGACCCTAGAAAATTAAAAATCTATGGTCATGGAGGAAAGCCATTGCCAATGTTGGTTGGTGCTAATGCTGAATTTGACCTGCCTGAGAATGCTATTCAGGCTGTGGGAGAAGATGATGGCTCCTTTGATTCTAATGATTATATTTTGTTCTATGGAATTGGGACATTAGGGTTCGATGCACAGTCTGACCCACTATATAATACTCATATAAATCCATATGCAGACGAAGCTTTCTATTATGTTACAGCTGATGGCGGTAATGGTCTTCGGGTTCAAACCATGACAGAGCCGGTTGGGGCGCCAAATGTTGTTATTACTGCGTTCGATGATTATCAATATCATGAAGAGGATGATTACAGTCCGGTAAAAGTTGGTAGACGCTGGTTCGGGAATAGATTTGATATTGAAAGTGAGCAGCAATTCGAATTTGCTTTCCCTAATATAGTTTCAGGGGAAGAAATGGACGTGACCCTTCAATTAGCAGCAGTTTCTGAATCTACTACCTCCATGGCTGTTAGTGTCAATGGAACGAGTATTGACCCGGTGCTTTTTACTGCTGGTGGTGGTGGTGGAGCTCTTATGGATTTTGACAGCATCACGGAGTATATTCCGGCGCCTCAGGATTCTCAGGGAATAGTGACCGTTGATATGGTGTATAGCAACGCCGGTAATCCGTCTAGTATTGCTTATTTGGATTACATTCGAATTAGGGCGAGGCGTAATTTGGTTGGTACGGGTTCTCAAATTGCGTTCAGGTATAATGATGCGCAAATAACAAGTGGGGTTGGTCAATATAACCTTGCCGATATGGCAAGTTATAATCAGGTGTGGGACGTTACTGATAGGGGGGCTATAACATCCAAGTCAAATGAAAACGGTGAGTCCTCCATTCAGTTTAAAGCCTTGATGGGTGAAACACGAGAATATGTTGCTGTTCATGAAAGCGATTACTATGCACCTATCAAATTGGGTCAGTCACGCGTGGTAAATCAAAATTTAAAAGGAACTATTTTTAATACTGCTTCTGGTAGCTTCGAAGATGTTGATTATATTATTATTTGCCCATCCTTTTTAATTCAGCCTGCACTGCGATTAGCGAATCATCACAAGACCCAAAACGGACTACGCGTCAAAGTTGTAACTTTAGATAAAATCTACAACGAATTTAGTTCTGGCAAACAAGACATCGCTGCGATTCGGAACTTTCTTAAGTATGTATATGATAATGCATCTAGTTCAGAAGAGAGGTTGAAGTATGTTGGAATCTTGGGTGATACCTCACTAGATTATAAGGATAGGCTTCAAGGGAACAACAATATTGTTCCTAGCTTCCATACACTTGCAAGTAACAGTACAACTTCTTCTTTTCTGTCTGATGACTTCTTTGGTTGTTATGATGAGGGTGAGGGCTCGATGGTCGCTAGTGACCTATTAGACATAGCGGTTGGACGTATTCTCGCTGATAATGTTTCCGACGCGAACGCTATGGTTGATAAACTGGTTAATTATGAATCTAAGAATTCTTACGGTAATTGGAGAAACAATTTTTTGTTGATATCTGATGATGTGGATGTGGCATGGGAATATGAATTTCTAGAGGTTACATTGGACCAGATTGGTGATGATATTGCTGCAGAAAAACCATTTATCAATGTAAAGAAAATCCATTCGGATGCCTATCAGCAGGAAGCATCTGCGGGTGGAGATAGATACCCTGAAGTGAATAAAGCCATAAGTAACACTATAGAGATAGGAGCTTTAATCGTGACATACTTTGGTCATGGTGGTGAAGATGGATTGGCAAAAGAGTTTATATACACGAAAACAGATGCTCAAAACCTTCAGAATGCAAATAAAAATCCGCTCATTGTTACGGTAACTTGTGAGTACACGAGATTCGACAATCCCTTGCGCATCACGGCTGGAGAGTTAGTTTATACCAATAAGGTGGGAGGTGCTATAGGACTAATTACTACCACACGTTCTATTACTGTGAGTTTAGGTGTTCAATACAATACGGTTTTGGCACCCATATTATTTGGGTATGGAACTTCAGATTACCCAGCGCCTGCTGAAGCACTTAGGAGAACCAAAAACACACTTACTAACCCCCTGAAACGAGTTGTTTTTTTTATTGGGGATCCAGCAATGAAATTAGCCTTTCCGCAACCTAGTGTTAAGCTAACAACCTTAAATGGTGAGCCTATTGGTGTGGTGTCTGATACTTTAAAGGCTTTAAGCAAAGTGCGTATGGGTGGTGAGGTTGTTGATCAATTCGGAAATCTTCAAGCAGATTATAATGGGATTCTGGAGGCAAAAGTCTTTGACAAGTATGTCCAAAGGCAGACATTAGGAAATGATGGAATAATTATAGACGGAGAGTTGGCTATTATGGACTTTGTGACTTTAGGCGAAGGTTTATTCAATGGACAAGCTACTGTCACGAATGGAACGTTTGATTTTGATTTTGTTGTGCCGCGAGATATTCAAATTCCTGTAGGTATGGCAAGAGTAAGTTTATATTCGCAACGTGATAATGTTCTAGAGGATAATGAGGGTTTTAATCTCGCCATAAAAGTTGGTGGCCTTAATGAAGATGCCCTAGTTGATGATATTGGACCTACCATTAATCTTTTTATGAACGATGAGAGTTTTGCTTCTGGCGGGTATACCAATGATTCGCCAATATTATTAGCTAAGCTTGAAGATGAAAATGGAATTAACACGGCTAGCGGAATTGGCCATGACATGATTGCTATATTAGATGGTGATGAAGCCAATCCAATTGTCTTAAATGAATATTACCAGGCAGATGTAGATGATTATATGCGGGGTACAACGACCTATCGATTACGAGATTTAGAAGAAGGCCTTCACGTGCTAACCGTAAAAGCATGGGATGTTTACAACAACTCTTCAACAGCTGATATCCAGTTTATAGTCACTGGGGGTAATACACTAAAGATCTCTCGTGTTTTAAATTATCCAAATCCTTTTGTAGACTATACAGAGTTCTGGTTTAATCATAATCGCCCATTTGAACCTCTTGAAGTGCAAGTTCAAGTTTTTACAATTACTGGAAAAGTGGTTTGGACTAAAAACGACATTGACACAACAGATGGCTTCCTTTCACGAAAAATCACATGGGATGGTCGTGATGATTTTGGTGATAAAATTGGAAAAGGTGTCTATGTGTACAAGATTACAGTTAAATCTACGTTAACAAACAAGCAGGTTGAAAAATTTGAAAAACTTGTTATCCTTTAAAAATTAAAAGTATATTTGTCCAAAATTTTACCTCATGAAGAAAGTTTTATTTTCGATTTTACTAGGTTTATTCATGCTTACAGTCTATGCACAAGACCCACCAACAAATTCAAATACTGACAATAGAGTAATCACTACTGGTGTGCCTTTTCTATTTATAGCAGCTGACGCAAGAGCAGCAGGAATGGGTGATATGGGTGTTGCAACCTCTGCAGATGCATTTTCTCAGCAGTGGAATCCTGCCAAATATGCATTCGCTGTTTCTAAGCAGGGTATAGGTGTGACTTATACGCCATATTTGAGCAAACTTGTGAATGATATATTCTTAGGGAACTTAACGTATTACAATAGAATTAATGAGCAAAGTGCCGTTGCAGGTAGTTTACGTTACTTTAGTTTAGGTGAAGTGCAACTAAGAGAGGTGATTGATCAAGTGCCTCTTTTGCAAAAGCCAAATGAATTTACACTTGATTTAACCTATTCATTGCGATTAAGTGATCGCATGGCGATGGCAGTTACGGGACGTTACTTGCGTTCAGATTTAAAAATTCAAGCATCTAACGCGGATGCATCGGCAGCGAGTAGTTTTGCGGTAGATGTTTCTGGATACTACCAGAGTGAAGAAGTTGCGTATAATGATTTCGATGGACGGTGGAGAGCTGGTTTTAATATATCTAACATCGGGCCTAAATTCAAGTATGATGAGGTAGGACAAGAAAACAATTTACCTACCAATCTTTCGCTTGGAGCAGGATTTGATTTTATCCTAGATGAATATAATAAGGTTGGTGTTACTGTTGAATTGGACAAGCTTTTGGTTCCAACGCCAAGTGATTCTAATGGAGACGGTACAATTGGTTCCCAAGATGACTATTATAACAAGAGTTTCTTTAGTGGTATGTTCTCTTCATTTGGAGATGCACCTGATGGATTTAGTGAAGAATTGAAAGAAGTTGTCTGGGCTTTGGGAGTTGAATACTGGTATCAAGATGCTTTCGCATTTAGATTAGGTTACTTTAACGAAAGTGAAGAGAAAGGATTTAGAAAATTCGCAACTTTAGGAACTGGATTTAAATACACTACCATTAATATTGATATTTCGTATTTGTTCTCAACATCGAAGGTTATTAGTCCATTAGAGGGTACACTTCGTTTTGGATTAACATTTAACTTTGGAGACGAGTACGACGAATACTAGTAGCATTTGGAAAAATTAAAAATAGAGACATTTCTGGAGGTTTATAATTCGGTTTCAGAATTACCCGCAGACATTCAAAACTTAATGAATAAGGCGCAGCAAGCACGTGAAAATGCTTATGCGCCTTATTCGTCTTTTATGGTGGGAGCTGCTCTTCGGTTGGTGACAGGTGAGATTATCACTGGAAACAATCAGGAAAATGCAGCATTTCCTTCTGGCTTGTGTGCAGAGCGGGTAGCTGTTTTTCACGCGGGTGCTGTACATCCTGGTGTTACAATTTCCAATCTCGCACTTACTGTTCGTTCCTTAAAACATACTGTAGACGTGCCTACTCCTCCTTGCGGTTCCTGCAGACAGTCTCTTGCTGAATATGAAGTAAGACAAAAAGAGCCAATGGTTATTTATTTTATGGGGGAAACAGGAAAAGTGGTTAAAGCTAATTCGGTTAAAGACCTACTTCCACTCATTTTTGACAGCTCATTTCTATAATTATTTCAGAAAAAGTATCATTTCGTAGGGAAGCGAATTCAGTTTTAGAATTTAAAGTTTCGTAGAACTATTGAATGTAGTATTTTTGTTATTCGCAAAATTTGGACTGAAGTTATTTTCAGCCTAAAGACACACTATAGTCGATGAAAAAAATCACAAAACAAACCTACCTAGATTGGTACGAAAACATGCTCTTTTGGCGCAAGTTTGAAGATAAATTAGCACAGGTTTATATCAATCAAAAAGTGCGAGGGTTCCTTCACTTATACAATGGTCAAGAAGCTGTCCTAGCGGGTGCATTGCACGCCATGGATTTGACAAAAGACAAGATGATTACAGCCTATCGAAATCACGTGCAACCCATTGGTATGGGCGTGGACCCTAAAAGGGTTATGGCAGAATTGTATGGTAAGGCTACCGGAACCTCTCAAGGTTTAGGTGGGTCTATGCATATATTCTCTAAAGAACACCGTTTCTATGGTGGCCATGGAATTGTAGGTGGGCAAATACCCTTAGGTGCTGGATTGGCTTTTGGAGATAAGTACAACGATAGCGATGCGGTAACACTTTGTTATATGGGTGATGGTGCAACACGCCAAGGATCTCTTCACGAAACGTTCAACCTAGCCATGCTTTGGAAATTACCAGTCGTATTCTGTTGTGAAAATAATGGGTATGCCATGGGTACGTCCGTAGCAAGAACGGCCAACCATACAGATATATGGAAACTTGGTTTAGGATATGAAATGCCGTGTAAGCCTGTAGACGGAATGAAGCCGGAAGTTGTGGCTAAAGAAATGGATGAAGCAATTGCACGTGCAAGACGCGGAGATGGCCCTACATTCTTGGAAATTAGAACATATAGATATCGTGGGCATTCCATGAGTGATGCGCAGCATTATAGAACGAAGGCAGAGGTTGCTAAGAAACAGGAAGAAGATCCAATTTCGTATGTATTACACCATCTCTATGAAAATAAATGGGCAAGTGAAGCCGAGATCAAAAAAATTGACCAACGGGTAAAGGACATGGTCGCTGAATGTGAAAAATTCGCTGAGGAGTCACCATATCCAGATAAGAACGTTATGTATGATGTCGTTTATGAGCAAGAAGACTATCCTTTTTTACAACATAAATTATAAGCTATGGCAGAAGTAATTAATATGCCGCGTTTAAGCGATACGATGGAAGAAGGAACGGTTGCTACTTGGCTTAAGAAAGTTGGAGATGCAGTTGTCGAAGGTGATATTTTAGCCGAAATAGAAACGGATAAAGCCACCATGGAGTTTGAATCGTTTTATGAAGGAACACTTTTGTACATTGGAATTGCTGAAGGTTATACTGCAAAGGTTGATACGCTTTTAGCTATTATTGGCGATAAGAACGAAGATATTTCTGCACTTTTAGTAGATGGAAATACACCTGTAGCTTCTGAAGAAACAAATACACCATCAGAAGAGCCAGCTGCTTCAGACGCCTCCACGGAAGACATTCCAGAAGGGATTGAAATCATTACCATGCCGCGCCTCAGTGATACCATGGAAGAGGGTACCGTTGCTACTTGGCTGAAAAAAGAAGGTGATACGGTAGAAGAAGGAGATATCCTTGCTGAAATTGAAACAGATAAAGCAACTATGGAATTTGAGTCTTTCTACTCAGGGATCTTACTCAAAATTGGAATTGCCGAAGGAGAAACAGCTAAAGTTGACGCCTTACTTGCCATTCTGGGACCTAAAGGAACTGATGTGTCTAACATTAGCATGGTCTCTAAGCCAGCAGCGTCCTCAGAGACTCCTGCAGATGCTAAAAAGGTAGAAAGTGCTATTGAGGCCTCTAAACCAGCGCATACTGTATTGGAACCTACTTCCGTTGCTACATCTCATGTTTCAGCTAATGGACGCATATTCGCATCGCCTTTAGCAAAGAAAATAGCTGCAGAAAAAGGAATAAATTTAAGTACTGTTAAGGGTTCAGGTGAAAATGGACGTATTGTTAAAAGTGATATCGAAAACTACCAACCAGGAGCTAGCACTGCTCAGGCGTACATGCCTGTTGGGACTGAGAGTTTTGAAGAACTTAAGAATTCGCAAATGCGTAAAACGATTGCGAAACGCTTGGGTGAATCTAAATTTTCTGCTCCGCATTACTATTTAACAGTTGAGTTAGACATGGATAATGCTATTGCGTCTAGAACAGCTATTAATAGTGATCCTGAAGTGAAGATTTCGTTTAATGATTTGATTGTAAAGGCATGTGCTATGGCACTTAGAAAGCATCCGCAGGTAAATAGCCAGTGGACAAATGATGCTATCCGTATTGCGAAACATATCCATATTGGTGTGGCCGTTGCAGTTGATGAAGGCTTATTGGTACCCGTATTGAAGTTCGCAGACCAAATGACATTTTCTCAAATAGGTGCAAATGTTAAAGACTTGGCTGGAAAGGCGCGCTCTAAAAAGATTACCCCACAAGAAATGGATGGAAGTACATTTACCGTATCCAATTTGGGCATGTTCGGAATTAAAGAATTCACGTCAATAATCAACGCACCTAACTCGGCGATACTCTCTGTGGGGGCCATCGTTCAAAAACCTGTCGTTAAAAATGGAGCAATTGCCATTGGAAATACAATGACAGTTACATTAGCATGTGATCACCGGACAGTGGATGGTGCAACAGGGGCGAAGTTCCTTCAAACCTTAAGAAATTATATTGAAAACCCTGTAACTATGTTTGTTTAAAGAGGACAGATTGAGTTGCATTTTGAGTAATATTTAGATCCCGCCACTTCTTTAATGTAGAAAAGGCGGGATTTTGTATATTGAAGACAGATATGAAAAACATTATTGTAACAGGTACGAGTAGAGGAATAGGGTATGAGTTAGTGCCGCTTTTCGCCGATGCAGGACATAATATATTGGCGCTTTCTAGAAACGCCGCGCCCATTTCGGGTCTTGATATTTCTAAGTGTAATTGCTTTTCTTGTGACATTACCGACGGCCGAGACATCACTAAAGTTGTGGCTTTTATAAAGGAACATTGGGGGCATGTAGATGTGCTTATTAATAATTCAGGTTATTTGGTTAATAAGCCATACGCCGAGCTCCAAATTCAGGATTTTAAGGAATCTTTTGATGTAAATGTTTTTGGAGCTGCTATGTTAACCCAAGCTGTTCTTCCTTATATGAAGAAGGGTGGACATGTAGTGAATATTAGTAGTATGGGTGGTGTTCAAGGGAGTATGAAATTCCCAGGCTTGGCTGCGTATAGTAGTAGTAAAGGAGCACTCATTACCTTGACGGAAGTACTTGCCGAAGAATATAAAGAAACCGGACCGTCTTTTAATGTTCTAGCCTTAGGAGCTGTGCAAACAGAAATGTTGGAACAAGCGTTTCCTGGTTTTAAAGCACCTTTGTCTGCTGAAGAAATGGCACAATATATTATGGATTTTTCACTGAATGGGCAGAAATTTTATAACGGAAAAGTGTTGGAAATATCCAGCTCAACACCTTAAAAACAGATGACGGAGGTCCTTGAAAAATACATTCCGCAGGCCGCTGTTCAGGCAACATTTGAGCTTATCAAAGCAAATAATGTGCATCTCAAAATTGTCAATGAGCGCGTGACTCGGCATGGAGATTATAGAAAACTTCCGGATGGGCATCACCAGATAACAGTCAATGCAAGTTTAAACGCGTATCGGTTTTTTATTACCCTAATTCATGAAATTGCACATTTAGTAGCCTTCCAGAAGTTTGGCAGAAGAATTAAACCTCATGGTAAAGAGTGGAAACAGACTTTTCAGAGACTAATGTTACCTTTTATCCGCCCAGAAATATTTCCATCCCATTTACTTCCATTATTAGCAATTCATTTTAAAAATCCGAAAGCTACAAGTGATACAGACGCAAGGTTGGCAATAGCATTAAAACAATACGATCCGCCCAATGATAAAAACTATATCTTTGAAATACCGGCAGACGGGATGTTTCGATTGTATAATGGTAAGATTTTTAAGCGTGGTAATAAACGTGTGAAACGGTATGAATGCATGGAGGTAGCTACAGGGCGTATGTACCTGTTTAATCCCAACGCTGAAGTTGAATTTCTAAAATAGAATGATGTTGAATAAAAACTATTATGCAGTTATAATGGCTGGTGGAATTGGTTCTCGATTCTGGCCAGTAAGCACAAAAACCTTTCCTAAGCAATTTCATGATATGCTCGGAACTGGGGAAAGCTTGTTGCAGAAAACGTTTTCAAGGCTGAATAAGTTAATTCCGCAGGAAAATATACATGTCTTAACCAATGACCGCTATCTCGATATTACATTAGAACAATTACCAGAAATTAGCGAGCGGCAGGTGGTTTTAGAGCCCGCTATGCGTAATACGGCTCCGTGTATTTTAATGGCGAGTCTCAAGATTAAAAAGGAAAACCCAGATGCCTTACTCTTAGTTGCGCCTAGTGATCATTGGATAGAAGATGAAGCGGCCTTTGCATCTGACGTGCAAATTTGTTTTGATGCAGCAGCACGAGAGAACATCTTAGTTACTTTAGGGATAAGGCCCAGCTTCCCTAATACGGGCTATGGCTATATTGAGGCCAGTACGGATCCATCTTCAGATATAGAAAAGGTGCTTCAGTTTAGAGAAAAACCTAATTATGAAACTGCCAAACAGTTTGTGGAGGCAGGTAATTTTTTATGGAATGCCGGAATATTTATTTGGAGTGTTGAAAGTATTTCTAAAGCATTTGAAGCACAATTACCAGGTATGTACTCTTTGTTTGCTGAAGGAAACAAGGCATATAATACTGCCTTAGAGAAGGAGTTTGTCGCCACGCATTATGAACAGGCTGAAGATATTTCGATTGATTACGGAATCCTTGAAAAAGCGACTAACGTATTTGTAAAAAGAGCAACTTTTGACTGGAATGATCTAGGAACTTGGGGAGCATTGCATGATAAAATGACTTCAGAAGAAACCGAAAACGCAGTTGTAAGAGCACTTCCACATTTTAAGAATGCCAAGGGAAATATGGTGTTTACTGAATCTGAAAAATTGGTGGTTATTGATGGAATATCAGATTATATCATCGTGGATAAAGAAAATACACTGCTTATTTTTCCGAAGGAAAAAGAACAAGATATAAAAAGTTTGCTAAACGAAATAGGGACTAAATTTGGCAAAAAATACACATAGATGGAGCATAATAACGAGCAAGAAATCGAAGAAAATAAACAAGCTGTAAAGGAAGGTGCTAGGGGATTGTTTAAAAGCCTAAAGGCATTTATAGTCGAGTTGTTGGATGTCAGGGCGGATACGGACAGAGATAGTACCATCGAACTCATTAAGGGCGATATTTCATTTAAAGGGGCTACGGCGTGGATTCTTATCTGTTCTATTTTTGTGGCGTCTATTGGGTTAAATTATAACTCAACTGCAGTTGTAATTGGTGCCATGTTAATCTCGCCATTAATGGGGCCTATTTTAGGCATTGGGATGTCATTAGCGATTAATGATATTTTTACACTCAGGAAGTCTTTGGTTAATTTTGGAGTGATGGTTATTTTGAGCGTTGTAACTGCCTTCTTGTTTTTCTGGTTGTTTCCGTTACGTGAAGAATCATCAGAATTATTGGCTAGAACCCGACCTGATATTCGGGATGTGCTTATTGCGTTCTTCGGCGGATTAGCATTAATTATTGCTCGGACTAAGAAAGGGACTATTGCTAGTGTGATTTTTGGCGTTGCTATTGCCACAGCTTTGATGCCGCCACTGTGCACCGTTGGTTATGGTTTAGCTGAAGCCGTATTAGGAAACGTTAAAGGCCTTGGATTTGCCTCGGGGGCAATGTATTTATTTATTATTAATACCATTTTCATTGCTTTAGCAACCTTTTTAGTGTTGAAAGTGCTGCGCTTTCCGATGATTAAGTATGTGAATTCTAAAAGAAGAAAGAACATAGCTCAATTTGCTTCCTTTGTTGCGGTTTTAGTAATGGTGCCAGCGTCATTTACATTTTATAACGTTTATGTTGAAAGTACTTTTGAAAATAATGCGAAAGTTTTTATTGATAGAGAGCTTGATGCACTTCCAAATGCAGCCTATATTAAAAGATATGCAACCTACAATTTCAACGATAATGAAATCCCTATTATTGAATTAACTTCTTTTGGCTCCGATCAAATTCCAGAGTCTACTATGAACGTTTTACGCGGAAGGTTACAAACGTATAGTTCGCTCTCAGATGCGAAATTAGTTCTTAATCAGAGTGGTGCAGATACTAGTTTTGAGGACGAAGTACGCTATATGGGGGAGTTGCGTTCACGAGATTCTATTGATTTACTTAGTAAGAACCAGAAGATTATTTACTTGGAAAATAAGGTAACTGAGTTAAGTAAGCTTGAAAAAGATCTTATACCTTTTGCTACAATTTGCGCAGAAGCGCAGATTAATTATGAGAATATCAGATCATTAAGTTATGCGAGAACGATGACATCTAATTTTAACACCATTGACACGATACCTGTGTTTAAGGTGACATGGGTAGATACAATTAGCGAAGCGGTTCGTATAAAAGATCAAGAACGCTTATACAGATGGCTCAAGTTTAAAATTAAACCGGATACCTTGATTGTAGAATCTAACTAATAAAAAAGGCGCCCAATGGGCGCCTTTTTTATTTCAGTTTAGAAGAAACTAGTTCTTGATGAACTTATGACTTACAGTTTGTTTTTCAACTTCTATTTGTACAAAGTAAACACCGCTGTTTAAGTTGGCAACATTGATGTTGTTTTCAATAGAGATTCGTGTATTAAGAACAATCTTTCCATTCATATCCATCACAATTGCTGGCGTATTTTCTAAACCAGCTAATGAGAAGTTAATCACTTCTGAAGTAGGGTTAGGGAAAATGCTGATTCCGTCTTTTTGGAAATCTGTAGTTGCTAATACTGAGTCACCTTCAATATAAACGTGTTGTGTATTAATATCAACGTTGACATACTGATCAACGATCCCTGATGGCCATGTAATAACAACAGAGTCAATTGTAGTGCTTGTTCCAATTCCGAAGTGAGCAATCAAAGAATTCATGTGGCTAAACCCTTGTCCGGAACGCACCTCACGAATTTGAATTCCCCAGTCTCCATTAATTTGGACTCTTGCTCCTATAGCGCTATAGTTACTTACTACGCCTTCTAAAGCGAATTTCACATAGTTGTTAGCGTTTCCATCATTACGGTAGAAGTTACCATCATTTACAACATCTAAGAAACCATCGTTGTTGAAGTCGCCAATAGCTCCTTCGTCGAAACTCAAGTTCATGCCCGTGAAGGTCATGTCTCCATTATTCATATAAAGCTCATTAGACATTTCAGAAAAAATATCTACGAAACCATCATTGTCAAAATCTGCTGCTTGGTTTTCCCAAGCTCCTAAGTCGTTTGGATTAATTCCAGAACCGTTAATGATATCAGTAAAGTTACCAGTACCATCATTTTCCATCAATCTGTTAGCAAAATCGTGATTTACAATAAAAGCATCAAAATCACCATCGTTATCTAAGTCTTCAAAAACGGTTGCCCAAGACTGTGCGTTGTCACGCATTCCTATATCCAAAGCGTTTTCAGTATAGGTTCCATCGCCATTGTTTGTGTACATAGCATTATCACGGTTTGGATCTCCAGGAGATGCTCCACCGCGACATTTCGTTAAATACATATCCGTGTCACCATCGTTGTCATAATCTACCCAAATAGAGGCATAGTTTCCAGGACGGTCTAATGTTTCAATTAAGTTTTGATCCAAGATCATATTTCCACTACCATCATTTCGGTATGGATGACTTAAATCAACATCGTGACATACAAAAGAATCTAAGTCTCCATCATTATCAATGTCAGCCATTGTAGAACGCTGAGAGAAGATAAATTCAGGGTACGTAATTTCATTATAGGCAGTTCCATCACTGTTAGCCATTAAGAATGAAACTCTAGAGCCATTACCAAGAACTAAATCGTTATATCCGTTTTCATCTAAATCTCCGGCTGCAACAC
>JBLHGH010000014.1:0-21001 GCA_047615425.1 Candidatus Latescibacterota bacterium | reverse complement strand
ATGTCTAGGCATCAAGCTCTGCCATAAGGTCCTTATAGGTGTAGTATGATTTATCTTTACTCCCTTTGTTATAGAGTACATTAACGCGTATCGCTTTTAAACCTGTTACACCTTGTAAATCATCTAAATCAACAATTTCAACCTCATCGCCTAGTTGCTTTTTAAACTGAAGGAATCTCACGTATTTTAAATACTCAATTTCGTCTTGCTTTTGAGAATAAATAATTGAAATCTTCCCGGCTTGGGTAATTCTTTCTTTCGTTCCTTTAATATTGGCTTTGTCCACACGCTTTTTAACAACTTCATAACGCGCATTATATGTTCCGTCAACATCAAATCGTTTTTCGTCTAGACGAAAACGAAGTGATAGCGAACTTCCAAAAACCAAAATCATGGACGCTACATCCAATGGCATAGGTAAGTTTTCCTTTAGCTTATAGAAACTATTTTCCATCTCACACATGGCTTGTAATTGCCACAACCTCAAATTGTATAGATAAATTTTGTTGAAACTTTTTTCCTTTGTAATGGATTCACCAATGTACAAGCTGTGCTCTACCCCATCCGTTTTAAACCGTTCAAAATAGTGCGGGTACATTTGTTGCGCCATATACTGTTTATCATCTAGAATAGCTGCCATGGTCTTATTAATAAGCATGACAGACTCATCATAGCCTCGCCTATTTTTATATACAATACCTTTTTCGCCGTCAACGATATCAGAGTATGCATCCACCAGTTTTCTCAAGGTACCATTCTTCTTTCTCAAATGTTTGAACAACGGAAGGATCTCTTTTTTCAAGAAACGCTTAACGTTTAGTTCACTATCAACTTGCAGTTGTTCATTTAGTTCAGCTAAAAAGGTGCTTATTCGGAAACCTATTTGTTCATAAATTGGTAAGGGTTCAATTTCGTTAATCCCAAAAATAATTTGTTGTACCATTTCAAGCTCTATAATTAGATCTTGTTGTGTTGCCGTATTTCTTGCTTCAGAAGAACCTTTAATATCTATTTGCCCATACAATGGAAACACCTTCTGAAAGGTAACCTCCCTAAATGAAGTTGACTCCCGTTCCATTTCTGCTTGATGAAATCGTTTTGCTTCCTTTTTAAACTTCCAATGCACACTTGGATGTATGGATGTACATTCATTCTGAATAATTAGTTCAAGTTCGTTGGCAACTTTCTCATTCGAACGCCTAACCGAATCCTCCAAAAAGGGCATGATATCCTTTAATTTATTCGCGTTGACAGTATTCAAATCATGTGGATTTTCTGAAACAATTTCCAATATACCAGCAACGTTACCATCGGTGATTATTGAGGTAATGATTGCGCTTTGTATGTTTTGATTATGTAACTTTTTGTATAATGTATTTTTCGGATAAAGCGTATTATATTTATTTACATCTGTGACGCAATACGATTCATGTTTTTCAAACAACGCTGAATATGAATGCGAACATAGGGCCTCGCTAGACGCCTCTCCTTTTTCTTTATTAAGGATGTAGCTATTGATATTAAAAACATCTGGCACACGCTCAAAACTCGCATCCTCTTCATTGAAAACGGTATATCCCACCTTGATGTTAGGAAGGTTAAAAATAGTTTGAATGATGGATTGAAATTCATCGATAAAATTCTGATCTTTCATTTCATCACGTAAGAGTCTTTCTTTGAACTGAGAAATAGCCACATCAGTGGTGGCATCATACATACTAGCAATTACGAAGCCCTTAGAAATCCAACTTCCTGGAGGAAATTTTTTCTTCCAGACATCCACATTATCAAAATTTTCGAGCAATTCTAGATAGTCTTCTTCAGTAATATCAATGGCTCTGTCAGTCTTTACAACTTCGATAAAGTCTGCATTAAAAAGCACCTTATAACTTCTTATATCCCCAGAAGCATCAGGAATTTGATAGAAAAATGGGCGTCTAAAATCTGCCTTAAAGCCATAATAAACGTTCAAAATGATACTGCACCCCATAATAAAGCTATTGTGGTCATCGAAATTCATGAGTTGGGTTTCATAGCCCTTACCCGCATTTTTTATTATCGTATCATAACGCTCAGTAGATTGAAAGACCATTTCTTGAAATGGGATTGTCGCTGTTTTAATTTCGTTCTTTTGAAGAACAGAAGAAAACGTTCCTTCTAGAATTAAATCTATTTGTTTTTTATATTTTTTTAATTGGGCCTCGGTTGTCAAACCTTCGCTCAAAATAGGATGCTTACTCTCTATCTCCAAAACACTCTTTGCTCTTGCCGCTGCAAATTGATTTCCCGAATCCAAAATCGTTCGGTATGAATTGAAAAGCTTTTGAAAACTAATTTTTATCTGCAATGGGAACTCTTTCTCTAATTTTCTCATGACTCAGGTTGAGCTTGGTTTGACGTTTAAAAATACAGAAAATTACGGACGAAAGCACATGTAATTTAGATTTTACTAAATATTTATACGTGCAATTTTTTTTTAGGTATAAGGTTTGTTATTTTTGTTTTCTAAAAAATATAATCGATATGAAACGTCTTCTTGTTCTATTCATCAGTATACTTTGCGTCTCTTGTAATGAAAAAGATACAAATTCCTATGAACTTAGTGGATCTGCCGCTGGCTTTGGTGACAATACCCAAATTCAAGTTTTTAAACTCGTAAACAATCAGCCCATCGCATTAGACACCATATTTGTGAAAGAAGGTGTATTTAGTGCCTCATATCCAAAAAGCGAAACTACGGGCCTTCATTATTTGCGCGTTACAGGTTTTGACAATAACATGATTTATGTCCCAGAAAACGAAAACTTAGTAGTTACAATCTATAAGGACAGCATGGCTTCTTCTACCATTAGCGGAAGTGCCCAAAACAATAATTATAATGCGTTTAAGAATGGAATAAAGACCTTTGCGAAGACTCAAAAAGAAAATAACCTGCGCTATAGAATTGCGCAAAGCAAACAAGATAATGCGCTTGCTGTTAAAATTAGAAACGAAAATTTAGCCCTCGTAGGTCAAGAAACGCTTTTCAAGAAAACCTACGTTAAAGAAAACGGTAATTCTTTTTTTGCTGCTATGTTGCTCTCTGAAATGCTACAACGCAAGGAGGTTACTGGCGTGGAAGCTGATCAATTGGTAGTTGTATTTAGTCCTGAGGTTGCTTCAGACCCTATGGTGATATCTATCAAGCAAAGTGTTGAGGGCATGAAAGGATCTGAAGTTGGTGGCCAAGCGCCAGAATTTACAGCGCCAACACCAACAGGAGAAATGCTTTCTTTAAGCGACGCCTTAGGAGAATATACACTGGTAGATTTTTGGGCATCTTGGTGTAAGCCATGCCGACGTGAAAACCCAAATGTAGTTAACGTATATAATAAATTTCATGATAAAGGCCTTAACATTATCAGCGTATCGCTTGATCGTGCAGGGCAAAAGGAGCGTTGGATAAAAGCTATTGCTGATGATGACATGGACTGGTATCATGTTTCCAATCTAAAGTTTTGGCAAGACCCAGTGGCTCAGATGTATAAAGTGCGTTCTATTCCTGCTACTTTTTTGCTAGATAGGGAAGGAAAGATTGTTGCTAAAAATTTACGAGGCCCCGCCTTAGAGGCTAAAATAGCTTCCTTACTTACGCCATAATTAATTTAAGGCGAAACTCACATTTACGGTAACTCGAATTTCAAGTTCTCCAGGCGCAATAGTATCACCTCCTGAAGCCCTGTCATCCATCCTCAAGGCCATTTTATACATGGGTGGTGAAGTGGCACCCTGAGTAAATTCACTGATGGAAAGTGCCTTGCCAATAGTTTGATCTAAAGCTCCCGCATATTCGGTAGCTTTCATCTTCGCGTTTAACATAGCATTCTTTCGTGCTTGTGATTCTAATTGTTTTATTTCCGAAGAAGAAAAAGAAACCCCCTCAATTCTGTTAACACCACTTTCCAATAACCCATTCAATAGTTTCTCATATTGACTAAGATCTCGAAGTTTTATCTTCATGGACTGATTTGCAGCATAATTATAGGTTTTGGTATTATACTCGTGATTTTTACTAAGACTAATATATGCTGTCTGTATATCCTTATCAGCAATCTTCATCGACTTTACAAAAGACAAAACTTCACTTATTGTAGCGTCATTTAACTGTTTTACGGCCTTAGCCTCCTTACCTGTATTCTCAACACGAACACTTACTGTCACATTATCTGGAACTATATGTACCACACCCATACCTGTAACATCTATGGTATGTTGAGCGGGTGTTTGTGCAATCAAAACTGTGCTGAGAAGCACCAATAAAAGTGTAACTACTTGTTTCATATTTTATGAATTTTAAATTTTACCCAATTTATAGAGTATGAATAATATAACAATTGGCACTGCCAGTGCCGCAACAAGCCATAAGCTAGTAAGTAATAAACTTGGCAAAAAAACGATTGTCAATAGGTATCCCGCAATGGCACCTCCAAAATGCGCGTCATGTCCAATGTTTCCTTGTCTGCTTTTCATCCCATAAATGGAATACAACAAATACAATATACCAAAAATCCATGCAGGAATAGGAATGGGTATAAAATAGAGATATAAGTCCATCTCCGGTGCAATAAGTATCGCGCTATATAGAATACCCGTTACCGCTCCGCTTGCTCCAACAGCACTGTAATGATACTCGTCTTTATGGAATAGAAACGAAAGTAGGTTTCCTACCAAAAGGCTGAGCACATATATTATCACAAATTGAATTACTCCTACCGCCCTCATTACAACATGGGCAAAGAAAAAGAAAGTAAACATGTTAAACAACAGGTGAGAAAAATCAACATGAAGGAACCCTGAGGTTAACATCCGTATTTGTTCCCCTCGTCTTATCCCCGCAATATTAAACTTATACTTTTCGAAAAAATTAAAATTATTAAATCCCTTGATGGAAAAAAGAACATTCGCGGCAATGATAATAATTGTGGCTATTTCTAAGTTCGGCATATGCAGATTAAGTTGTATTTCATAGAAGGCATTTTTCTATTTAATATTCAATTATTTTGATATTTTTCTAACGCATAATAATTCGTTAGAATTCGCGCAACACATCTCAAAAATACTTAGTTTTGCGCTAACAATACCTATGCAACTCTTAGTTTATATTTTAGTTTACCCTATCCTTTGGATTTTTTCAATCCTACCCTTTCCGCTATTGTATTTTTCATCAGACGTGGTTTACTTGTTTCTCTATTATGTAATTGGATATCGTAGGCAAACGGTGAAAGAAAATCTTGAATTGGTTTTTCCTGAAAAATCAGAAAAAGAAATTAAAGCAATCACCAAAAAATTCTATCATCATCTATGTGATATGATGTTTGAGTCCATTAAGTCTTTAACCATTTCGGAAAAAGAACTAATGAAGCGATATACCATCACCAACGTAGATGAGATTCATAAACTAGAGGCGCAAAATAAGAGCATTATAATTATGTGCGCCCATTACGGGAGCTGGGAATGGATATTTATCATACAACGCTACATAAACCATAAGGGCTATGCCGTTTACAAAAGACTGGCAAACAAATATTTCGATAAATTAATACGAAAAATACGTGCTAAATACGACACCAATCTTATTACTACAAAACAGGCAGTTCACAGCATAGGAGCTGCGCAATTACGTGGCGAACTGACTCTTAACGGTTTTATCTCAGATCAGAGTCCGAAGTGGCAAAAAGCACATCATTGGCAAAATTTTATGGGAATTAAAGTTCCTGTGCACACAGGAGCCGAAATGCTCGCGAAAAAACATGATATGGCCGTGGTGTTTTTTAGCGTAGAACGACTTAAACGTGGCTATTACGAAACCACCTTTACTACAGCGGCTGTTGCGCCTAATAACTTTAAAGATTATGAAATTACCGACAAGTTTTTAAAATTTGTGGAAAATCAAATTAAAGAGGCCCCTCAATACTACTTATGGACACACAGGCGATGGAAACACAGAGATCGTGTTCCACCAGCGTTCCAAGATTAAAGATTAAACCAAGTACGCGATAATGCAGAAGGTGCTATCTTTAATTCACTTTCGTGCATATACTTATTCATTCGAAAGGTATAAGCACGCTGCCAATCTTTATAATTCTCAGCAACAGCGAGTATACTATCACAAATAAATTCAATTTCCGCGTTCGTTGTGGTGGGGTGAATTGAAACTCTAATCCAACCTGGTTTTAATTCACAAGATCCTTCGGCTAAGACTTTCTTAACTATATCATCAGACATTTCCTCGTTAATCCCTAGAAGATAATGTCCATAGGTTCCAGCACAGCTGCAACCACCTCTTGATTGTATTCCGAAGCGATCATTAATTAGTTTAACTGCCAAATCATGATGTAAGTTTCCAATATTAAACGAAATAACGCCTAACCTTTCTCGATGTTCTCCTGCTAAGATTTGAATTTCTTCATGGTTTCCTATACGATCAAACAAATACGTTAATAATTCATGCTCGCGCTGAAGGATATTATCCACTCCCATTTGCTCTTTTAGCCTCATCGCCAAAGAAATACGAATCACCTGTAAGAAGCCAGGGGTTCCGCCGTCTTCACGCTCCTCGATATTATCAATGTAACTATGTGTTCCCCATGGGGTAGTCCATGTAACGGTTCCTCCGCCAGGGTTATCTGGTACTTTGTTTTTATATAATTTTTTATCAAAGACTAAGACACCGCTAGTACCTGGTCCGCCTAAAAATTTATGAGGAGAAAAGAAGATGGCATCTAAATACGCTTCTGGATCTTCAGGATGCATATTTATATCAATATAAGGCGCTGAACATGCAAAATCTACAAAACACAGTCCATTTGCTCTATGCATTAGTTTGGCAACTTCATAATAAGGAGTGGTAACACCTGTCACATTAGAACAGCTCGTTATAGAGGCAATTTTATAAGGCACATCTTTATGAGCCTCTAAAACTGCTTTAACATTTTCCAAACAGAAAAGACCTTCTTCGTTACAAGGAATCACCACTACTTTGGCAATGGTTTCAAGCCATGAAGTTTGGTTGCTATGATGCTCCATGTGAGATACAAATACCACGGGGCGTTCTGCATCTGGAATGCTAACGCTATTTTTAAAATGCTCAGGTAGCTTAAGGCCTAATATTCGCTGAAACTTATTTACTGCACCTGTCATTCCTGTCCCACAAGTGACTAAAACGTCATCAGCACTCGCATTTACATGTTTTTTAATAATGCCTCTCGCATGATGATATGCATGGGTCATGGTAGTACCCATTACAGAAGTATCAGTATGTGTATTCGCTACAAATGGACCAAAGCTATGCATCATCTTTTCCTCAATAGGCCTATACAATCTCCCACTGGCAGTCCAATCAGTATATACAACTTGCTGTTTGCCATAAGGCGATTCAAATGTCAAATCGATTCCGATAATATTCTTTCGGAATGGCTCGAAATAACTTTCGAGTTCAGTGTTTAACGGCTTTGGTAAAGTTTGCATAGCTTCATCAATTTAGAGCTTTTCAAATTTTAAAGAATCCTAGTTGTTTGAAATTGTTACAATTTCTGAAATAAATCTATCTGCCAATTCATCTGCTTCTGCTTGCGACTTAGCTTCTGTATAAATCCTTATAATGGGTTCTGTATTCGACTTACGAAGATGTACCCAGTTTTCAGCAAAGTCAATCTTTACGCCATCAATGGTTTGTATTTCCTCTGAAGCATATTTTGTTGCCATTTCCTTCAAAAGCGCATCCACATCTAACGAAGGCGTCAATGCTATTTTCTTTTTACTCATGAAATACGAAGTATATTCCTTCCGAAGTGCACTTACATCAATAGCACGTTCTGCTAAATAACTTAAAAATAGCGCCACACCAACCATACTATCGCGACCGTAGTGCAATTCAGGATAAATAACACCACCATTCCCTTCACCACCTATTACTGCATTGGTGTCTTTCATTTTCTGAACAACATTCACCTCACCCACAGCACTCGCGGCATAAGTTCCACCATGTTTTTCCGTAATATCTCTTAAAGCGCGCGATGAAGACATATTAGAAACTGTACTTCCCGGCGTTTGACGTAATACATAATCCGCAATAGCCACCAATGTATATTCTTCACCAAACATATCCCCGTTTTCATCAACAAATGCAAGTCTGTCTACATCTGGGTCAACTACTAGTCCGAAGTCGGCATGCTCCTTTTTCACCATCTCCATTAAGTCTCCCAAGTGTTCCTTTAAAGGTTCTGGGTTATGAGGAAATTCGCCATTCGGAGTACAATACAGTTTCAAAGGATGAGCGCCTAAGGCCTCTAATAATAATGGAATTGCAATGCCTCCTGTAGAATTAACACCATCTACAACAACCTTGAATTTTGCTTTTTTAATGGCTGCAACATTAACCAAAGGCAGGTCAAGAATCTCTTCGATATGCAAATCAATATAAGCGTCATTCCTGGTTATTTCCCCCAGGTCATCGACTTCGGCAAATTCAATGGTATCACTTGCTGCTAAATCTAGAATCTGTTGTCCAGAAGCTGCGTCTAAAAATTCTCCTTTGTTATTTAATAATTTTAAGGCATTCCATTGTTTTGGGTTGTGACTCGCGGTTAAAATAATACCGCCATCTGCATGTTCCATGGTCACTGCCATTTCAACGGTAGGAGTTGTTGAAAGGTCTAGGTCTACAACATCAATTCCCATACCCACCAAAGTATTCATAACCAATTGTTGTACCATCGGACCGGAAATTCTCGCATCACGTCCTATAACAACCTTATAACGTTCTTTATTTCTTTGTTCCTTTATCCATGCTCCGTAGGCTGCCGCATATTTAACCGCATCAATTGGAGTTAAATTATCCCCCGGCGTACCGCCAATCGTGCCACGAATACCTGAGATAGATTTTATTAAGGTCATATGTCAAAAAATTTTAAACAAATATACTTTTTTAAAAGCATAAAACTTCAGGTGTATTTTGTAATTTGTGCTGAATGAATTTCCTCGCACACATATACCTTTCCGGAGAAAATGAAGGTGTCACAATTGGCAACTTTATAGCAGATAGTATTAAAGGCAAAACGTATGAAAAGTACCCGCCTGATATAAAAAAGGGAATCCTGCTACACAGGGCGATAGACAGCTATACTGATAGTCATAAAATCGTTAGACAAAGCACCAAGAAGCTTCATAAAAACCATGGACATTACAGCGGTGTAATCGTAGATATTTTATACGACCATTACTTAGCTAAAAACTGGAAGCTATACCACGACCAACCACTTGATTTATATGTAGCAAGCTTCTATGAAATGCTAAAAATAAATCATCAAATTCTTCCCGTTAGAATTAAACGCATGATGCCCTATATGATATCCGATAATTGGCTTTTAAGTTATGCAACCGTACCAGGAATTAGTAGGATACTTGATCAAATGAGTGTCCGTGTGAAGGGAAAATCAAATATGAACTTCGCTATCATTGAATTAGAACAGTATTATTTAGAATTTGAAACAGAATTTATGGCATTTTTCGAAGAGCTAAGATTATATGCTAAAAACAAACTAAGAGAATTATGAGATACATAACGTATATATTTTTTGTAATGCTACTTATTTCCTGCAAGGAAGAGGTGAACGTTGTTGATATAACGAAAGCGCCTGATATCGGGCTCTTAGCAGACAAAGCAATGGTTGTTTCGGCGCGGCAAGAAGCCTCGAAAATTGGTGCTGATATCATGAAAAAAGGCGGAAATGCATTCGATGCTATGGTTGCCACTGAAATGGCCCTAGCCGTAACCTTTCCGTACGCTGGAAATCTTGGTGGTGGTGGCTTTATGGTGTATCGCACACAATATGGGGAAATTGGAGCACTAGATTATCGTGAAAAAGCACCTATGGGCGCAACTAGGGATATGTATTTAGACGAAGAAGGTAATTTTATTAAGAATAAAAGTAAGGTGGGCGGTCTCGCGGTTGGAGTACCTGGAACAATCGCGGGTATTTTTGCTGTTCACGAAAAACTAGGGTCCTTAGCTATTGATGAAATTTTACTTCCTGTAATTGCCTTAGCAGAAAATGGCTTTATTGTG
The DNA here is from genome assembly GCA_047615425.1 of Candidatus Latescibacterota bacterium. GTDB lineage: Bacteria > Bacteroidota > Bacteroidia > Flavobacteriales > Flavobacteriaceae > Patiriisocius. The sequence goes on along the minus strand of JBLHGH010000014.1, from coordinate 10,896 downwards.
ACCGATAGGCAAGCCAAACGCTTTGAAAAATTCGGTCCAATATTCGAAGAAGTTAACGGAGAAACATCCATTTTCACACAAGAGTACGAGGCGGGTAAAGTGTTTAAAAATCAGGCGCTCGCAAATACATTAAAACGAATTTCACAAAATGGAAGATCAGAATTTTACAATGGTGAAACGGCCAATAGACTCGTAGATTTCATGAAAAAAAATGATGGAATAATTACTATGAAAGACCTTAACGCCTATGAAGCTGCTTGGCGTGAACCTATAGTGTTTAACTACAAGGATCTTCGTATTATTTCTATGTCGCCTCCTTCAAGTGGTGGTATTTGCTTGTCTCAAATTATGAATTCCATCGAACCCTACCCATTAGACGAATACGGACATAATAGTATGAAGGCTATTCAGGTTATTACGGAAGCGGAACGTCGCGCCTATGCAGATAGGAGCTTCTATTTAGGCGACCCAGATTTTGTTGAAATTCCAATCGATACGCTAATTTCAGATTCCTATTTAAAAGGCAGAATGGACGATTTCTCTTTTGAAAAAGCCACTTTATCATCAGCGATTACGCATGGAAGTGTTCCAGGTTATGAAAGCACTGAGACTACCCACTACTCTATCGTGGATCAATTCGGCAATGCAATTGCTGTAACTACGACACTTAATGCTGCTTTCGGATCGAAGTTATATGCTAAAGAATTAGGATTCTTTCTGAATAATGAAATGGACGACTTCAGTGCCAAACCTGGTGAGCCCAATATGTTCGGGCTAATTGGCGGTGAGGCAAACGCTATTAGTCCGCAAAAACGCATGCTTAGCTCCATGACACCTACACTAGTTGAAAAGGATGGAGATTTCTGGATGACTGTTGGAACGCCTGGAGGATCTACAATTATAACTTCTGTGCTTCAAACCATACTTAATGTGTACGAATTTAATATGAGTATGCAAGATGCAGTTAACGCGCCGCGTTTTCATCACCAATGGCTACCAGATGTGGTGATGTTCGAACCGAATTCCTTTCCGAAAGACCGGTTAGACAGCTTGACTCAAATAGGTTATAATATCGATCATAAAAATGCTCCAATAATAGGAAAAGTGGACGGTATTTTAGTACTTCCAGACGGGAAGTTAGAAGGTGGTGCAGATAGACGTGGAGATGACACCGCGGTTGGTTTTTAACCCAAAAACCTTCTTAAAAAGGTAATTGGTCGGTAATCTGTTACCATACAACGAATTGTAGGTAATTTACTACGTTATGTAGGAAAATTACGTATTTTTGATCTCCTGCGTAGGAAAAATAGCGCCTTAAGCGCTCTTTTTGGGGCATAACTATTAAATCTAAAACAAGCTAATTCGATACCTTGTAACGTCCAATTAGAAGAGGATTTATTCTCTTTGGATCTTACTGTCTTTTCAGCAAATGCAATTAATCCCCAACGCATTAGTTAAACATGTCAATGAGAAAAAAATATTTCTTAAAAGATTTATTTGTTATCATCCCTCTTATAATCAGCGGTTTGCTAAGTATTACGCTTGTTTATCTACTCTGGCAAAAAATGCAAAACACACCAGAATTTATTAGCACATTGAAAGACGTGTCTAATGTTTTTATCAGTATCGCCGGATTCCTAGCGGCCATTATTATGGTATATCTTGCTTTACACGCTGCTAGTTTAAAGAATACGAAACATATGGTTGTTGATGCGTTGAGCTCGGTAACCCAGAAAATGCACGACTTTAGAAGTATTGTTGAGATTCTTATGCATTCTAAGATGTGGCTTCCAGGACTTCAAGAATATATAGATGATGAATTTGCGGGCCTTAACTTTTTTGATGTAAAAGAATTTTACAAAGGCAAGTCGAAATTGGCAATAGAGTTCTTACAGGAATCGCACCAATACGGCGATACCGAGAATTTATATCTAGAAATGAAATCCTTACTCATGACGAGCCAGAGGGACAAAAAAATACCTGAAGCGATTGTATTTCCAACAATTTATGACAAGAGTATTGTAGGAAAATGGTTAGAACATAAGTGTAGTTCTGGGCTTTGGTATTACTTCGGATATAAATTTGCAATTTATAAAGACTCATTGGATATTGAATCAGTTTTTGACCGTCATCAAGAAAAGATAATGACTCTGGCACATAATATTGATAGCGAGGCCTTCGAAGATTCTTCCTTCAATGAAGTCTTTATTTCAAAACTTGGTGAATACATGAGCAAAGAAGTGTTGCCTAAATTATATGAGTTTCAAGGCTCTGTTGGACAGAAATTACCAGCGACTGTCCGTTATCTATACATCATCTTCCTTGTTTTAGTCCTGTTTGGTCTATTGCTTCCAATAGCATCCCTCCTATTCAGTTTCTCTTATATGGCCCTAATTATAAGCTACTCCTTGGTGATTAGTACTATTTTCTTTATTGCCACTACCTTCTATCAGTTCTTGAATAAGGAAATGAATAGTTAAAGCAAGGTTAAGATTAGCGCAGCTATCATAAAAGCCCCAGCGTATAAAAGACAACCAACAGACGTAACAGTTCATCTACTGACACCATTTTAAACACTTTCACTAAAACAAAACTTAAGTCATCGCTGTAATGCGGGATGGCATTTATGTTTATAAAAGTATCCACTTCAAAGCCTAGCAATTACTAAATTTTCAATCCGTTTAAGTACCTTTGCAGACTATGGCAAAAAGTGAAGATGTAATTGAGGTTTTAGGTGCTCGCGTCCATAATTTAAAGAACATTGATGTACGCATCCCACGCGAGAAACTTGTTGTAATTACAGGCCTTTCTGGCAGTGGTAAATCTTCACTAGCTTTCGATACTATTTATGCTGAAGGACAACGTCGTTATATCGAAACTTTCTCTGCATATGCACGACAATTCCTTGGCAATCTAGAACGTCCTGACGTAGATAAAATTGAAGGGCTATCCCCTGTTATTGCTATTGAGCAAAAGACTACAAGTAGAAGTCCGCGTTCCACCGTGGGAACCATTACCGAAATATATGATTTCCTGAGACTGTTTTTTGCACGTGCCAGCGATGCCTACAGCTTCAACACAGGCGAACGGATGGTAAGTTATAATGATGCCCAAATAAAGCAACTTATTCTAGATGATTTTGACGGAAAAAAGGTGAGTATTCTTGCACCCTTAGTGCGTTCCAGAAAAGGACATTACCGGGAACTTTTTGAGCAAGTCGCGAAACAAGGCTTTGTGAAAGTACGCGTTGATGGTGAGGTACAAGATATTGTAAAAGGCATGCGTATTGACAGATACAAAATGCATGATATTGAAACCGTAATTGACCGACTCAAAATTTCAAAAGAAATTGAAGGTGACAAACGCCTAAGTGAATCTATTGTAACGGCCATGTATCACGGTGATGATGTGATGATGATTCTGGATAATGAAACAAATGAAGTACGCTATTTCAGTAGGTCTTTGATGTGCCCTACTAGCGGGATTTCATATCCAAACCCCGAACCGAACAACTTTTCATTCAACTCACCTAAAGGGATGTGTTCTGCGTGTAAAGGACTTGGGGAATTGCACGAAGTCAACATTCTAAAGATTGTTCCAAATACATCCTTGTCTATTAAGCAAGGTGCCTTGGCACCACATGGCCCTCAAAAGAATAATTGGATATTCAAACAACTTGACCTTATCGCTGAACGCTTTGAATTTAAGCTCTCTGACCCTTTTTCAGAAATTCCCGAAGAAGCAAAAGAGATGATTTTTTACGGGGGACACGATAAATTTGAGGTGGCTTCAAAGTCGTTAGGGATTACGCGTAAATATAAAATCGATTTTGAAGGTGTTGCGACCTTTATTCAGAATACATTCAACGCTAACGAATCTAAATCACTACAGCGCTGGGCAAAGGACTTTATGGACAAGATTGATTGTCCTGAATGTGGTGGTAGCCGACTTCGGAAGGAGTCCTTAAACTTCAAAGTAAACGGTAAAAATATCGCAGAATTGGCTCACATGGATGTGGTTGAATTGGCAGATTGGTTTGAAAACTTAGCGAAAAATTTAACTGATAAACAGGTTAAAATTGCTTCGGAAATCATAAAGGAAGTAAAAACCAGACTGCAGTTCTTAGTTGATGTTGGTCTTACCTATTTAGCCTTAGACCGTAGCTCTAAATCGCTCTCTGGTGGCGAAGCACAAAGAATAAGACTGGCTACACAAATTGGATCACAGCTTGTTGGGGTGCTTTATATTCTAGACGAGCCAAGTATTGGTCTTCATCAACGTGATAATCACAAACTAATTCAATCACTTATAGCACTGAGGGACATTGGCAACTCGGTGATTGTTGTAGAGCATGACAAAGACATGATTGAACATGCAGATCATGTTATCGACATTGGTCCAGCGGCTGGAAAACACGGTGGCGAAATCGTTTCAGAAGGAACCCCTGAAGAAATATTAAAGCATCACACGCTTACTGCTGATTATCTTAATGGCGCCAAAGAAATTGCTATTCCAAAGAAAAGAAGAAAAGGGAATGGCAAAACATTGAAACTTACTGGTGCAACGGGTAATAACTTAAAGAATGTTTCTATTGAGATTCCACTTGGTAAGATGATTGGTGTTACAGGAGTTTCAGGAAGCGGAAAATCAACCCTCATTAACGAAACGCTCTATCCAATTTTGAATGCACATTTCTTTAACGGCGTTAAAAAACCAATGCCTTATAAAAAGATCACAGGTTTACAACATTTAGATAAAGTAATAGATGTCAACCAATCTCCTATTGGACGTACAACGCGATCCAACCCGGCAACCTATACAGGCGTATTTTCAGAAATAAGAACCCTGTTTGCGAAAGTGCCTGAATCTTTGATTCGCGGTTATAAACCGGGACGTTTTAGCTTTAATGTTTCCGGCGGAAGGTGCGAAACTTGTAAAGGAGGCGGCTTACGTGTTATTGAAATGAATTTTCTGCCGGATGTATATGTGGAATGCGAAACCTGCCAAGGAAAGCGTTTTAATAGAGAAACCCTTGAAATTAGGTATAAAGGAAAATCAATTTACGATGTGCTCGAAATGACCATTGATGAGGCTTGCACCTATTTCGAATTGATTCCGAAGATATATCGAAAACTCAAAACTATAGAAGATGTAGGCTTAGGGTATATTACACTTGGGCAGCAATCAACAACCCTTTCAGGAGGTGAAGCACAACGTATTAAGCTAGCCACCGAACTGTCTAAAAGAGATACTGGAAATACCATCTATATATTAGACGAACCTACTACAGGGTTACATTTTGAAGATATTCGCGTACTAATGCTGGTGCTTAATAAACTGGTGGACAAAGGGAATACGGTGCTTATTATTGAGCACAACCTAGATGTAATAAAGACCGTTGACCACATTATTGATATTGGTCCCGAAGGTGGTAAAAAAGGAGGTGAAATCATGGCTATTGGCACGCCAGAAGTGCTAAGTAAAGATACAAAAAGCTATACCGCGCATTTCCTGAAAAAAGAACTAATTTAGAAGTCGGATTCCGAATCAAGTTAGGAGTGACAAAATTAAATGAACACGGATAAAAATGAGAAACGAACAAACACCAAAGAATTGGAATGAAGTAAAGACAAATGACTCCTGGGCTATTTTTAAAATCATGGGAGAATTTGTCAATGGATATGAAAAAATGAGTAGAATTGGTCCCTGTGTTTCTATTTTTGGATCCGCACGTACCAAACCTGACAATAAATACTACCAGCTTGCCGAAAGTATTGCCAAGAAGATTACAGAGCACGGCTATGGAGTAATTACTGGTGGTGGTCCTGGTATTATGGAAGCTGGTAATAAAGGCGCACATTTAGCAGGCGGAACATCAGTTGGATTAAATATCACCTTGCCTTTTGAGCAACACGACAATCCATATATCGACAGCGATAAGAGTATCGACTTTGATTACTTCTTTGTTCGAAAAGTGATGTTTGTGAAGTATTCACAGGGATTTGTGGTAATGCCTGGTGGATTTGGAACCTTAGATGAGCTTTTTGAAGCTTTCACTCTAATACAAACGCATAAAATTGCTAAGTTTCCTTTAATTCTTGTGGGAACCGACTTCTGGTCTGGTTTGATGGACTGGATTAAAAACACTTTGCTTGAACAAAATGGGAATATCAGCGCAGCAGACCTTGATTTAGTTCATCTTGTAGATACAGAAGACGAAGTCTTGGACATTCTAGACAGTTTCTATAACAAAGGGAATTTGAGTCCAAACTTTTAACAGCATGCACAAATATAAAATAATTGCATCCATATCGTAACTTGCAGCAAGAGTCTACTATTTATAGTTAAGTCTTCCGGCAAGTAAACTCTTAAAAAACATAAAGACTTTTTGAAGTTAAAATCGTTCATAATTGTGTTCAGTTTCATGCTCGTTTCCATTGTAAACGCACAGCATAGTATTCATATAGAAGCCACGTTACAACCGGAAAGTAAAAGTGTCCAAGTAACGCAAGGCTTGGCCTTTGTAAATACTTCCTCGGAAACATTAACGGAACTTTATTTACATGACTGGGCAAACAGCTTTTCTAGCAAAACGACACCCCTTGCCAAGCGTTTTGCAGAAAATTACTCCAGTTCATTTCATTTCGAAAAAAATGAAGACCGCGGAAGAACCAACATACATAGCATTGTAAATGCTGCTGGCCAACCTTTGACTTGGGAACGAACGGAGGCAGATATTATCAAAGTTACATTGATTGAACCTTTGGTTGCAGCTGGCGTGATGAACCTAAAGATGCAGTTTACAGTCATCTTGCCAAAGGCAAAGTTTACGCGCTATGGCGCTGCTAAGAATGGTGATTTCAAGCTTCGGTATTGGTATTTATCACCCGCTATTTACGATGGAAAATGGCAGGTTTATAGCAACAAGAATTTGGATGACCTGTACGCCTCCCCTTCAACTTTCAATATAAAAATAACCGCGCCCAATTACTTTAAAATAGTTTCGGATTTAGATGAGCGTATTTCTGAGGAATGTGGAAATCAAACAATTACATCAGTAATTGGTGAGAACAGAATTCACGCAAAGGTTCAACTAAGAAGACTGCCTATTTTTGAAACCATTGCTACAGATAAGCTAGCGATTATTACAAATCTAGAAGACAAGAAGATAAGACCCGAGGCTCAAGCACTCTCTGTGGATAGAATTGTTCATTTTTTAAACGAAAAATTAGGTCCGTATCCCCATAGAAGGCTCATGTCTGCAGAATCTGCATACAAAAGCAGCCCCGTATATGGACTAAACCAGTTACCCGACTTCATCAGTCCTTTCCCACAAGGATTTGAATATGACATGGAGCAACTAAAAACTATTTCTCACCAGTATATTAAGAATACACTTACGTTGCATCCACGAGAAGACTATTGGCTTCAAGGCGCCTTGCAGATTTATCTCATGATGGAATATGTAGATATTTACTATCCCAACATGAAGATTATGGGTAGTTTCAGTGAATTTTGGGTGATTCGTTGGTCTCATGCTTCGGAGCTAGAATTTAACGACCAGTATCCCCTGCTCTACTTGAATATGGCTCGTAGCAATCTGCATCAATCACTAACTACACCTAAGGATTCGCTTCTAAAGTTTAATAAGAATATTGCAAACGATTATTATGCTGGAGATGGGTTAAATTATCTAGCAGATTATATTGGAAAAGAAGCTCTAGACATTGCTATTAAAGAGTTCGTGACAGAACATTCGTTGCAAAACTCCAAGGCAAGTTCATTTCAGAAAAAAATAGAAGCGCATACAGACTTGCCAGTACAGTGGTTTTTTGAAGAATATGTTGGCAAAAGAACGTTAATTGATTTCAAAATTAAACAGGTTAAAAAACTACAAGATTCACTTGTCGTAGACATCAAAAATTTGGAAAATACCACGATGCCGGTTTCCATTTATGGTTTGAATGAAAAATATGAAGTGATTTTTAAAAAGTGGTTAGCGCCGTTTGACAGCATTTCAACTATAACGCTACCGCGAGCAAATGTCAAAAGGTTGGCGCTAAATTTCGAAGACAAAATACCTGAGATTAATTCAAAAAATAATTATAAGTCGTTGAATGGGTTACTAAACCGACCTGTTCAGTTTAGATTATTTCAGGATTTACAGGACTCCAAATACAATCAGCTGTTTTTTATGCCAGAGTTCGGATACAATTTATATGACGGTTTTTCACCTGGAATAAAGTTATATAACAAAACCGTACTTCCGAAGGATTTCCATTACAGCATTTCACCTGGCTACGGATTCAGATCGAAAGAATTTAACGGCGGCGCTTCCCTTGTTTATACAAACAGAATAAGTGATGATTCCTCACTTTATTTCATGCGTTATGGAGTAGCTGGAAGTAAGTACTCCTATGATACAGGTCTTTTCTACAAACGATACAGTCCGTTTATGACCTTCGCTTTCAGAAACAAAGATTTACGGAACAACGAAAAGCAATTTATTAATATTAGAAATGTAAATGTTTCTAGGGATGAAAACCCTAACGATCCAAATCAAGAGCCTAATTACAGTGTTTTCAATGCGCAGTATGTTTATTCGAATCCGAATTTAATCAACTACTTTAGAAGCGTAGTTGACTATCAAATATCTTCACAGTTCAGTAAACTTTCAACTACTTTTACCTTTCGGAAGTTATTCTTAAACAATAGACAATTAAACATACGTGTCTTTGCAGGCGCATTTCTTTTTAACCACACACCTTCAAACGAAAACTTCTTTAGTTTTGCATTAGACCGCCCAACAGATTATTTATTTGATTACAATTATTACGGCCGAAGCGAAGACGCCGGACTCTTTAGCCAGCAGTTAATTATTGCTGAAGGTGGATTTAAATCACAATTAGAACCCGCATTTGCAAATAGCTGGATAACAACCATAAATGCAAGCACCAACATTTGGAACTGGGTGTATGCCTATGGTGATGGCGGACTCATACACAACAAAGGACAAGGTACGCAAGCCGTATTTGACACCGGAATTAGGCTGAGTTTAGTAGCAGATTATTTTGAGTTATTTTTCCCCTTGTATTCCAACTTAGGATGGGAACCTGGATTGCCTGATTATGATCAGAAAATTCGATTTATTGTTACTTTGAGCCCAAGTACACTCCTAGGACTCTTCACACGAGAATGGTATTAAAACCTAATTACTTAAGGACCTCCTTTCGACTTTCATCGCGCTTGCCTTTTTTGGAAATTTAAAAAAAATGTTACCTTTAGTGGCTAAATAAAATCCAACTAATCCATTTACTTACATTTTATTATGGTTTCATTGTGCAAAAAAATCGCTGAATCGAAATGGTTTCAAAACTCAATCACTTTAGCCATTATCATCGCTGGTATCCTTGTGGGTATTGCTACATACTCTGAATTTGCTGAAAAGCATCACTTCATTTTAGAACTACTCAATAAGATTATTCTATGGCTTTTTGTTGCTGAAGTTATTATCAAAATGGTAGCTGAAGGTAGAAAACCATGGCGTTATTTCAATGATGGCTGGAACGTATTTGATTTTATTATCGTCACCGCGGCCTTTATGCCATTCGGAGGAAGCTCAGTCGCCGTATTACGTCTGCTGCGTTTACTACGTGTTCTAAAACTTGTGAAGGCACTACCAAAACTACAGCTCCTTGTCAACGCACTTTTAAAAAGTATCCCATCCATGGGGTATGTTAGTATTTTACTTCTACTCTTATTTTATATCTACGCAGTAGCAGCCGTGTTCTTTTTTGGGGCGAATGACCCTATTCATTTTGAGAATTTACAAATGTCCATGCTTTCACTTTTTAGAGTCGTCACACTAGAAGACTGGACAGATGTTATGTATATCAATATGTACGGTTGTGAAAACTATGGCTATAATGGAAATGTGAACCTTTGCACAAACTCTAGTGCGAGTCCTTTAGGAGCTGCGCTATTTTTTGTTTCTTTTGTATTACTCGGAACCATGATTATTCTAAACTTATTTATTGGTGTGATTATGAATGGTATGGACGAGGCGCGTGCAGAAGCAATTGAAGATGAGCTAATAGCTCCGGAAGATGTGCAGACAAATATATCCCAACTAGAGCATAAACTCTCTGAAATGCAAGCTATATTGATTAAACTGAAACATCCAGAAGTTGGAGACCAAGAACAAACTTGAAAAGATTCATTTTAAGGCACTAAACGAACTTATGAAGTTATTAAATAATTGGGGGTTAATTATCCTACTTTGCGCACTACTGGGGTTTGCCCCCTTTTTTCCTGAACCTCACCTATGGGGTAAAATTAAATGGCTAATAGGTGGTGCCGTTGGTATGACCAGAATGGACTGGTTTGACTTAATCTGGCACGGATTCCCTTTTTTACTACTCATTCGTTTGGCCCTTATAAAGGGATTCAAAACCACTCAATCATAAGCAATTTAAATCTAATATAGATTTTAATCATTCGCACCTAGATAGTTGATTTAGAGCGCTTGATTGCGAAATTCGTAGCTTATAATCGAATATTTTACGAATACTTCATGCTTTTGGCATTGTTTTACACCTCGTTTTTTCTTACTTTTGTAGCTCAAGCCACAACAAATATGCAGACAAACCCCGAGACAAATAGCGAGCTTTCTTTTGATGATTTTAAAGCCGAAGTGCTGGATGATTATAGAATAGCCGTTTTAAGTAGGGAATGTAGTCTCTTAGGGCGCCGCGAGGTACTTACAGGGAAGGCAAAATTCGGAATATTTGGCGATGGAAAGGAAGTTCCGCAGCTAGCATGGGCGAAAGCTTTTAAAAATGGCGACTGGCGGAGTGGTTACTATCGTGACCAAACCTTTATGATGGCTATTGGAAA
>JBLHGH010000013.1:0-21510 GCA_047615425.1 Candidatus Latescibacterota bacterium | reverse complement strand
AGAAATCATACCCAATGGCGCTTAGTTCTGTGGCCTATTTTTTAATGCAAAGCACGGATATTGTTTTGCTCGGAAAGTTTACAAACTTTGATACTGTCGCATTTTATGCGATCGCTGTAAAATTATCCATTGCAACTTCGCTAGCACTACAATCTGTAAATGTTATTATCGCCCCTAAAATTGCTGAAGTTTTTAAGAAAAACGACAGACCACAATTGAAACAAATTTTAAAGAACAGCACGCGACTCATCATAAGCTTAAGCCTTCCAATTTTGATAATCTTATCTGTATTCGCATCCTTCTTTTTGGGTCTTTTTGGAGAAGAATACAAGGTGGCTAAATCAGCTTTACTAATACTTCTTGTTGGGCAGTTTTTCAATACATTAAGTGGCCCCGTTGGCGTTTATATGAATATGACAGGAAAACAAAACAAATTGCAACTTGTCTTAATTTTTGGATTCATCACAAACCTTATTTTGAACTGGTTTTTAATTCCAGAATATGGTATGATTGGTGCGGCATCAGCTACAGCTATTAGTGTTATACTATGGAAAAGTATCGCCGTTATATACACATATAGAAAAGACAAGATTAAAACATTTTTATCCTAGGTGGACAAAGAACTTCTCATACTAATCGCACATTATAACAATCCTGAGGGGTTGGAAGCATCGTTGTTGTCTATTAAAGAGACTATTCCGGTAGATATTCTAATTGTGGATGATGGAAGTTCACTAAAATATAACGAAGCTCGACTCCAGAAAATATACCCTCGTGGAACTATTTTTTTTGATGCCCTGCCAACGAACCAGGGTGTAGGTGCCGCGGCTAATAGGGCCCTAGAGATAGCAATGAAGAAACAATATCGATTTTTGGGAAGACTGGATTGCGGAGACATCAATTATCCTGATAAGTATAAAAAACAACTAACATACCTTAACGCGAATCCGGACGTTAAATTATTAGGAACTTGGGCGCGTGTTCTTGATGAAGATGGAACATTTTTACACATGCTGAAACACCCACGTGATTATGACGAGATTAAAAATAAAATGCATCTTAATAGCACATTTTTAAACCCCTCCGTGGTCTTTGCTTCGGAAATACTTGGTACAGTAGGAAATTATCCTGAGCGGTATAAACGCGCGGCACAAGATTTTGCATTTTTCTTTAATGTGATTAAGCATTACAAAGCGGAGAACCTACCGGAAGTTTTAATGGACTATATCGTTGAATCACATTCAATCTCAACAACGAAGCGACGTCTTCAGGTAAAAAACAGAATTCATATTTTATGTGATAATTTTTACTTCGGCGCATATCCAATTTACGGACTAGTTAGAAGTTGCATCCTTTACTTTGTGCCAAGGAGCTTGGGAACCTTCATAAAAAAATCATTTAGAAAAAATGATGATTAACTCGGTCCTTTTTGGAAATACCTTAATTTTGAAATTATGCAAGCGATTTTAAGAACCATTTATCCTTTTTTATATTTATTTTTCTGCTTCGCGCTACCATTAGATAAGTATGCGACAGCCGTTCCTAACGTTGTTTTAATTGCACTCGTAGCGCTATTCCCTTTTGTTGTAACGAAGGCAGATTTTAAAAAATTAGTTAAAAGAGAGGTGCTTCTTTTTGCGGGCTTTGTGATCTTTATTTCGCTCAACAGTGCCTTATTTCACGATATTACAAAGGATATAACTATTATTTCAAAAATATTGGGATCATTGCTGTTGTTAGTCTTATTTATACCCATAAATAAGACCGAAAACCTTATGAAGACCTTGGTTTTAGTGGTTTTGGTTTGCATGGCGATAAGTCTTTATCACCTCTATTTTTTTTATATGCAGGAAGGAGAATTTAACTTTTCCTTTGGCGGAGATATTAATGAGATCTTAATTATTGATAGACTGTATTTAGGCTTCCTGTGTGTCTTGAGCGTAGTATCTTCTATCGCCTTGATTGGGAACAAGTACAGCGACTATAACAAATGGTATTTTGCGAATGTTGTTTTTTGTATTGGCTTCGTTTTGCTTATTTCATCAAGAGCAGCAATCTTACTCTTGATATTGTTGTTTTTTCTGAAAATTTTCTATTCAAAAAGCAAAAAAGAATACATTTTATTCTTTGGAGGAATTATCGGCCTTGTGGTCATGGCCTTTATGTTCAATAAAAATTTGAGCGAGCGGTTTTTCTATACGCATAGTACACAACAAGAAAAGGGATATATAGAGCTCTTTAAACAGTGGGAGCCTCGTTTTGTAATATGGAACTGTAATTACGACATAGCAATTGCCGAAAATCCGGTAGCTGCGGGCCTTGGCTTTTATAATACAAGAGATCTTTTGGTAGATTGTTACGGTGAGGTTATTGATAAAAAAGACAAACGAGCATACTTTCAAGAGCGACGGTTTAATTCCCATAATCAGTTCATGGATGTTTATCTCAGCGCGGGGCTATTAGCACTATTGCTGCTAGTTCTGCTGTTTATTGCCCTTTTGAAGGGGCAACACGGCTATTACAAAACTGCTTTTTTATTGGTCATTTTCACCTTTGCGTCCATAGAATGTGTTTTTCAAAGACAACTAGGCGCTTATCTATTTGCGCTCATTTTAATTCTGATGATTTTTCCAAAATCTGACAGTTCAGCTATTTCTAATGAAGCCCCTACTAATGAAGAAAATTAAGGTAGCACATATTGCGCATTCACTGGGCGGCGTAGATGTCTATCTTCGCATTACCCTGAAGGCGTTAAACCCAGAGCACATTGAATGCATGGTTATTCATGGAAAGGATGATACAGAAAAGCCTTTTTTGGATAAACACGGGAACAAAGTGCCAGAATTTAGAGCCTCTTATCAAAGAGCTATTTCACCTTTGAGAGACCTTAAAGCACTTCGCGAGACAATAAAGATTTTAAGGCAGGAGAAGCCGGATGTTATTCATGCCCATAGCGCTAAAGGGGGCATCATAGCCAGAGCAGCGTCCCTCTGGTACCCCGTCACTGTTTTGTATACGCCACACGCCTTTTCTTTTTTAAGCGCACCATCTGGCCTTAAACGGTCTTTTTATTTGAATATTGAACGCTTGTTTAAACGGTTTCATTCTGTGATATTGGCTTGTTCAAATTCCGAAAGTTCACGTGCCATAAAAGAGGTTGGTTATAAAGAATCACGCACACGCGTGTTTAATAATTGTATTCAGCCTATTTCTCAAGCAGCCATGCAAATTCCAGAAGTGCATTTGCCCGCACAATACATCTGTACGGTGGGAAGGCCTTCATACCAGAAGAACATTGAAATGCTCGTGGATGTTGTAAAAGCGCTTTCAGATAAAATCCCGACGATTCATCTTGTTGTTATGGGTGTCGGAGAATACAGCCCCAACAAAGAATCTGTTGAGAAGTTAATTCAGCAACATAAGCTTACAAAACACATTACGCTTATTCCTTGGATTGCGAGAGAACAGATTTTTAGCATTATTAATAAATCAAGCCTGTACGTTTCCGCCTCCCGGTATGAAGGCCTGCCGTATTCCGTCATTGAGTCGCTTGCATTGGCTAAAGCATCTGTTGTTACAGATTGTGACGGAAATCGAGATTTGATAAAAGATGGCTATAATGGATATGTTGTACTTGAAAATTCGGTAGAAACTATGGCAAATCGTATTTTTACGCTCTTAACGGATGAATTGGAGCGAAATAAGATGGAAAAGAATGCACTAGAGCATTACCATGCGCATTTTAATATTGAATCATCCATTGATAAATTAGAAGGTATTTATAAAGAATTTAGCAAATGAAAATTACAGTTGTAGGAACAGGATATGTTGGTTTAGTTACGGGTACTTGCTTAGCTGAAACGGGCAACGAGGTTGTTTGTGTTGACATCGATGTTGCCAAAGTTGAAAAAATGCGACAAGGCGTTCTTCCCATTTATGAGCCTCATCTTGATGTGTTGTTCGAACGAAACATAAAGGCAGATAGATTGAGCTTTACAACTTCTTTAGATGACGGATTGGCGCATGGGCAAATCGTGTTTTTAGCACTCCCTACTCCCGAAGACGAAGACGGTTCAGCAGACCTTTCGTATGTTTTAAGTGTTTCCGAAGCAATAGGTAAAAAGATAAAAGACTATCGCGTGATCGTTGACAAGAGTACTGTCCCTGTTGGTACTGCTGAAAAAGTGCATGCTGTGATTGCTGAAAATGCGCAATGCGATTTCGATGTGGTTTCTAACCCAGAATTCTTGCGTGAAGGCTTCGCAGTTGATGATTTTATGAAACCTGAACGCATTGTGGTTGGTTCAAGCAGTGATCGTGCTATAGCACTAATGAAAAAATTATATAATCCCTTTGTTCGCTCTGGTAATCCAATTTTAATTATGGATGAAAAGTCGGCAGAGCTCACAAAATATGCAGCGAATTCATTTTTAGCGGCAAAAATCACCTTTATGAACGAGATTGCAAACTACTGTGAAAAAGTAGGTGCAGATGTTGACAAAGTGCGTGTAGGGATGGGAACGGATTCTCGAATCGGGAAGCGATTTCTATTTCCTGGTATTGGATATGGGGGTTCATGCTTTCCAAAAGACGTGAAGGCACTTCAGAAAGCTGGCAGAGATCAAGGATACGAGTTTAAGATCTTAGATTCAGTTATTGAGGTAAACAATGCGCAGAAAACGGTGTTATTGCCAAAAATTAGCACGCATTTTGGCGGAGATCTTTCAGGAAAAACAATTGCCGTTTGGGGCTTGGCGTTCAAGCCAGAAACAGATGATATTAGGGAAGCGCCATCGGTCTTTATGATGAAAGGAATGCTTGCAAAAGGAGCGAAACTTCAGGTATTTGACCCAGAAGCGATGCCAAATATCGAAAAGAGTTTTGGAGACAAATTAAAATATGCTTCGTCGATGTATCAAGCTCTTGAGGGGGCAGACGCGTTGGTTATTTGTACTGAATGGAGCATCTTTAGAACACCAGACTATTACAAATTGAAGCAACTTCTAAGCAATCCAATCATCTTCGATGGGAGGAACCTTTACAATGTTGAAGATATGGAAGCCGAAGGATTTACCTATATTTCAGTGGGAAGAAAAGCAATAAATGTATGAGTAAAAGGGTATTAATAACCGGCGCTGCTGGATTTTTAGGGTCTCATCTCTGTGATAAGTTTATCGCGGAGGGCTATCAGGTTGTTGGAATGGACAACCTCATCACAGGGGACCTAAATAATATTAAACACCTTTTTAAACGCGATGATTTTGAGTTTTACAACCATGATGTAACCAAATTTGTTCACGTTCCTGGTCCAGTTGACTATATATTACACTTTGCATCTCCCGCCAGTCCAATTGATTATTTAAAAATACCTATCCAAACGTTGAAAGTAGGGTCTTTAGGGACACACAACTTATTAGGATTGGCCAAGGAAAAGAACGCGAGAATTCTTATTGCATCTACTTCCGAAGTTTATGGAGACCCCTTAGTGCATCCTCAAAATGAAGAATATTACGGCAATGTAAATACTATTGGCCCTAGAGGAGTATATGACGAAGCAAAACGATTTCAAGAGTCGATTACCATGGCCTATCATCGTTTTCATGGGCTGGAGACTCGAATTGCCCGCATCTTTAACACGTATGGACCACGGATGCGATTAAATGACGGTCGCGTTATTCCAGCATTTATTGGACAGGCTTTGCGAGGCGAAGACTTAACCGTTTTTGGAGACGGCTTGCAAACACGCTCGTTTTGCTATGTAGATGATCAAATTCAAGGACTTTATAGCCTGCTACTAAGTGATTATGCCTTACCAGTAAATATTGGTAACCCAGATGAAATTACCATCCTTGATTTTGCTGAGGAAATCATCAAACTCACCGGCACAGACCAAAAGATTGTCTTTGAGCCATTGCCAAAAGATGATCCATTACAGCGTCAACCAGACATTGCTAAGGCCAAGAAAATTATAAAATGGGAACCAAAGGTTTCAAGGGAAGAAGGAATGAGAAAGACTTTTGAGTACTTTAAGAGCCTATCAAAAGATGAGCTATTTAGAAGCGCTCACAAGGATTTTTCAAAACACAATAAGCTATAATGATTTTTAAAACAGGGAGATATTCGGGGTATTTAAGACCCATTTCTTATGTCATTGATTTGCTTATTATTCACATATTAGCAAGTCAGTTTTTTGATAAGAATTTTGAGTACCTGAACTATATCATCTTTGTTTCCTTTGCCTGGATTGTCTTATCTATTAAGTCTAATTTCTACGAAATATACCGTTTTACCCATGTTGCGAAAATCATGTCCCTTCTAGGAAAGCAAGGCATTGTGTTTTTCCTCATTGTGTTTGCGTTTTTTGGATATTATAAGGAGGTAGATACCCAAGCACTGTCTATTGTTAAATATGTCTTTTTGGTTATGTTATGCGTAACTCTAGTGAAATTTGCCGTGTTTTTTCTTCTGAAAAAGTACAGAAAATTTTTAGGAGGAAACATCCGGAATGTTGTTGTTCTTGGGCTAAACCAAAAGACAGATCAACTCAGAAAATTTTTTCTTGATAATCCAGAGTATGGATATCGCCTTAAAAGAACGTTCGATATAAGTGGTGATGAAAAAGTTTCACTAGACGAATGCTTCGATTTCATCTTAAAAAATGAAATTGATGAAATCTACTCGTCAGTTGGTGAAATAGAAAACAAGGATCTGGTCAAATTAATAGATTTTGCTGATAACAACTTGAAGATTCTTAAATTCTTACCAGACAACAAGGAAATCTATACCAAAAAATTAGACTTTAGCTATTACGGGTTTCTTCCAATCTTATCCATGCGGAAGATCCCAATGGATGAACCAGTTAACAAGTTTATAAAACGCTCTTTCGATATTTTTATATCATTGATTATCATCATTGGAATACTATCTTGGTTAACACCTTTGTTAGGTCTTGCCATTAAATTGGAATCTAAAGGGCCTATCTTTTTCAAACAACGAAGAAACGGTCTCGACTATAAAGAATTCTTCTGTTATAAGTTCAGGTCTATGCGCCCTAACCCTGAAGCACACCTGCATCAGGTGAAAAAGGGAGATGAACGAATTACTCGTGTGGGAAGAATAATTAGAAAAACGAGTATGGATGAGTTGCCGCAATTCATCAACGTGCTCAAGGGGGAAATGTCTGCTGTTGGGCCACGCCCGCATATGGTTAGTCACACGCACATGTACGCAGAAAGAATAGATAAATTTATGGTGCGTCACTTCATTAAGCCTGGGATAACGGGTTTAGCGCAGGTTAGCGGATATCGCGGTGAGGTTGAGAGCGATAAAGACATTATCAATAGAGTGAAATACGATATTTTTTACCTTGAAAATTGGTCTTTATTTTTAGACCTAAAGATCGTCTTCCAAACCATCTATAATGCCATTAGAGGAGAAGAAAAAGCATATTAATCCAGCGGACGAACCGCTCATTACCATTATCACGCCGCTGTATAATGCAGCTTCCTATATTTCCGAAACGATCCAAAGCGTATGCGAACAAAGTTATAAGCACTGGGAACACATTATTGTTGATGACTCATCTACTGATACCTCGTTACGGATAGCCGAGAGTTACGCTTCTTCAGATTCAAGAATTCGCATCCTAAAGAATACAGAGAATCGTGGTGCGGCTGTTTGCCGGGACAAAGCAACAGAAGGTGCGAAAGGGGACTATATAGCATTTTTAGACGCAGATGATTTATGGCATCCCAAAAAATTAGAAAAGCAAGTTGCCTTTATGCGAGACAACAACGTTGCTGTATCATACACTAATTACACACAAATAGATTTTGAAGGAAATTCACTAAATAGACGCATCAAAGCGCTGCCGAACCTTTCATACGCCAAGCAACTTCGAAATAATTACATTGGAAACCTAACGGGCATGTATCATGCATCAGTAATTGGTAAAATAATGGCCCCCGCATTGCGAAAAAGGCAAGACTGGGGTGTTTGGTTAGAGGCAATAAAGCGAAGCAGTAAACCAGCAGTTGGGCTTCAGGAGGACTTGGCTATGTATCGCGTACATCGTAATGCTATGAGTGCAAATAAGAGCAGTTTAGTCAAATACAACTTTAACTTCTATAGAAAGCACTTGGGGTATTCTTGGTTTCGATCGACGCTTTTGCTTGGCCAATTTTTTTGGGAGTATTTTGTTAATCGTCCTAAATTAATCGAACGATTATAATTTGGAAATGAATTGCTTCAATTTCCCGCTATTGGATCTTTCTAACACTCCTACTCTTTCAAATTCCAGATTCAATTTATTTTCTATATATGTAAAAAGCGCTTTCTGAATTTTACCCTTCTCCGCAGTTGTTAGTGGTTTATATGAAGTATACAGAATTTTAAACACATCTAATTCAAGCTGTATGATAATGAATTCTTTTACATTTCCATCGTCTTCAATAATACTCTTAGTCACATAATAAAAAGTAAGCCCAGGAACGGTTTTTCCACTTGGTAATTTCGCGACATCATTCGTTCTGCCAATTAATTTTTCAATAATAGGCCGTTTCAAAGTACTCGTTGCTGATAATATACCCGTATCACCAATGTCATATCGAATTATCGGGTGTGCCTTGTTATAAAAAGATGTTATCACGATTCGGCCAGGTATTCCGTTGGGAACCGGGTTATTATTTTGATCCAAAATTTCAATAAAAAGACATTCGCTATTGGCAATAAAATCATCTGCTTCGTTTGTGAATCCAATTAACCCCAATTCACTCGCGCCATATTCGTTAACGACGGAAACACCAAAGGTAGATTTAAGAAGACTTTTATCGTCTTCAAAGAGCATTTCACTAGTAACGATACAGAGCCGAAGGCTGGGACAAACGTTTTTGAGTATGATGTTTTTCCTTTGTAAAAATTTAGCAAAAAGCACAATTGAGCTTGTGTATCCGTTGATATATTCAAATTTTTTTCTTCTAAAAACCGTTAAGAAGTGCTCCATTTTTTCTTCGGAAAGATCAAAAATCGGGAATCGATATCTAGCGCTTAAGCGATCTTTTAATCGTTCTTTTTGATAACCAACAGTGTTCAATGGGATGCCATAAAATCGCGCTTGAAGGGAGTTTTTGAAATTAAGATTAAACCAATTATATCTGTCAATGAACTCAGCCCAGCTCAATGCATGAGCGTATTTATCCTTGGCAAAAATAAATGGATGACCGCTAGAGCCAGATGTTTTATTAACGTAGGCATTCTTTTTTGTAAAACCCCGCGACAAACGCCGAGCCAGAGGGGTTTGTAAATCCGACTTCTCCATCACAGGAATCAAATTCCAGTCAGAAAACGATTCGGAACCAACAAAGCGACTATAGAAGGGATTGTTTTTTAGATGGAATTCAACAATCTCACGCCTTTTGTTTAGCACATATTCTTTATAGTCAACCTCTGAAACGGCCTGAATTTCGAGTAGCTTTCGCTTGGCCTTAGCAATAGGATAACCATTTAATTGTAAAGTAATTTCAAAAATATTCAAGGCAATAAAATTTGAGGTTCAATTTACAATAATTATTACCCGAAACTTCTATTTTAAAACTTGTGCCGGGCTAAAAATCTGTTACTTTTGTATCACAGCTTTAAAACGGGAAAACCATGAATATTTTAATACTAGGTTCTGGCGGTAGAGAACATACATTTGCCTATAAAATTGCTCAGAGTGAACGTTGCAAAAAACTCTTCGTAGCACCTGGAAATGCCGGCACTGCTGAAGTAGGAACGAATATTCCATTATCTGTCAACGACTTTTCAGCGATTGAGCAATGTGTCCTTGAAAACAAGATTAACATGGTTATTGTTGGTCCCGAAGACCCGTTGGTTTTGGGCATATCGGACTATTTTTTAGAAACAAAATCACTTCAAAACGTAATGCTTATTGGTCCTTCGAAACGCGGAGCCCTCTTGGAAGGAAGTAAAGAGCGCGCGAAGGAGTTTATGATGCAACACAATATTCCTACTGCTGCCTATGCAAGTTTTACTGCGCAATCATTGGACGATGGGAAAGATTTTCTGGAAACCTTAAAATCGCCATATGTGTTGAAGGCAGACGGGTTGGCGGCCGGAAAAGGGGTGCTAATTATTAAAGATCTTGATGAGGCTAAAGTAGAACTAGAAAACATGCTAGCGCATAGCAAGTTTGGGGCTGCGAGTGAAACTGTGGTCATTGAAGAATTTCTAGAGGGCATTGAGCTGAGTGTTTTTGTGCTCACAGATGGTAAAAATTACAAGATTCTCCCTACCGCGAAAGACTACAAGCGCATTGGCGAAGGGGATACTGGCCTTAATACAGGCGGAATGGGCGCTATTTCTCCAGTACCATTTGCAGACGAAGCCCTCATGAAAAAAATTGAGGAAGAAATCGTAAAGCCCACAATCAACGGGTTAATGGAAGAACAAATAGATTATAAAGGCTTTGTTTTTATTGGCCTTATTAAGGTGGGGGATCAACCAAAAGTTATAGAATATAATGTTCGCATGGGTGACCCAGAAACCGAAGTGGTCTTGCCAAGAATAAAAACGGACTTGGTTGATCTATTGGAAGCAACCTACGAACAACAACTAGATTTAGTGAGTTTAGAACTAGATTCTCGAGCAGCAGCCACCGTTATGTTGGTCTCTGGCGGATATCCTGAAGCTTATGAGAAAGGAAAACTAATTTCTGGTATTGAAAGCATAGCTGATTCTATTGTTTTTCACGCGGGAACAGCCCTAAAGGGCGGGGAAGTAGTGACAAATGGTGGGCGTGTAATTGCGGTGACCTCAATGCATGAAGATTACAGAGAAGCTATAAAAAAATCCTATCAAAATGCAGCAAAGCTAACATTCGACAGGATGTATTATAGAACCGACATCGGTTTTGATTTATAATCTAGTTGTATTTGTCTCCTCCTAAATAGGCATGAGAAGTGGAAGAGCGATCTTCTTCGTTGTTGTCATTAAATTTCTTCAGCTGAAGCATCCAGTATGCAAAGGCAGTAAAGCCAATTGCCAAAAAGAACCATGTCATAATATTAGCACCAAACCAGTCTTCTAACTCCAACGATCTTAATGCGTTAAATGGCATAAAAAGGGAGCCCTCAGCTATTGATTGTATTCCTTCAAAAAGTCCTTTCCAAGTCATATCTTTATCTTTAGAATGCAAAAATATAAATAAAGCCACATGCTGACAAGTTTTTTTGGAAAATCTAGCCCCGTAAATTATTTACTGCTGGGTATTTTTATAATTATAGCCGCTGTTATTGCGATATTTTCTTCTGAAATCCATGATATCACTGAGTTGGTAGTGGCGAAATATAGTTTTGTAATACTAGGGTCCGTTTTCTCCATGCTCTTATTGGATTTTATAATCCGTAAAAACGAACTCACGATGGGGAACACTTATGCTGTTTTCTTGTTTTCTTGTTTTTTAGTTTCATTTCCGATGGTTTTTTTAGAACCGAAACTCATTTGTGCTACTATTTTAATCTTACTCGCGCAAAGACGAATTTTTAGTCTTGCTTCAGAAAAAAACAGATCAAAAAAAATTTTAGACGCCGCGCTTTATATTACACTGGCATCATTTTTCTATTTTCCATCGATAGGATTTTTACTTTTCTTGTTTTTCGTAATTCTAAAGTATTCCGGCTTCCATATAAAGATGTTGCTTGTAGCACTTGTAGGTGTTTTATTGGCAGCTGTTTTAACAGTGACGTATTCTCTTTTAGTAAATGACTCTGTTGATTGGATGTTTTCCTGGTTTAAACCCGTATCCTTTGATTTTTCGAGCTATAATAATTTAAACGTTCTGCTGCCTGTAACTATTATAACCTCAATAACCATTTGGACAGGCCTGCATAAATTGTACAAACT
Organism: Candidatus Latescibacterota bacterium; assembly: GCA_047615425.1. Lineage (GTDB taxonomy): Bacteria > Bacteroidota > Bacteroidia > Flavobacteriales > Flavobacteriaceae > Patiriisocius. The sequence continues at coordinate 9,609 of JBLHGH010000013.1, read as the reverse complement.
CCCTTCATTGCCAAAAAAGGAACACTCCAAGGCTACCTTGGCGCTCGTGCTTATGTTAATTTCAGCAGCTGTTACAGCTGCAAGTCCCGCTAAAACAGGTGCCGAGGCACTCTTTATGCTTCCCGCTCTCGCTGTCTTATCGGCAAATTACATTGCCTATAGAAAACAAGAGGCCCACCGTTCAGATACGAAAACAACTTTTTGGCTTAAAGAGCTGCTATTATGGAGTGCGTTACTTTTGTCCTTACTAGCCTTCTTTATGACACAACTACTATCGTAAAATATAATACCTTTGTGTCCAAGTTTATAACATCGTTACTGCGTACCGAAAAAAGCAAAACTATATGTTCAGCAAATTAGCAAATAAAATTTTTCAAGAGGTTATTAGAACCTATCACATTATCAATACAGTTGACCAGTCTTTTAGTAATCCTTTTAACAAGGAAACTGCTCTTTTAGAGCACCTTTTATATAGAAAATGTTGGATTGACACTGTACAATGGCATTATGAAGATATTATTCGCGACCCGAACATAGACCCCGTTGGAGCCCTAAAATTGAAACGTCAAATTGATGCTTCAAACCAAGATAGAACAGACATGGTTGAGTATATTGACGGCTATTTCTTAGATGCTTATAAGCATGTGTCAGCAAATGAAGGCGCAACCATAAACACCGAAAGTCCGGCTTGGGGCGTGGATAGATTGTCAATCTTGGCATTGAAAGTATATCATATGGACGAAGAGGCAACGCGAGGGAATGCATCTGAAGTGCATAGAAACGCCTGCCAAACAAAATTAAATGTATTGCTAGAACAGCGCGTAGACTTGAGCACGGCAATGGATCAGCTCTTAGGCGATATCGAAAAAGGAAGCAAGTACATGAAGGTCTACAAGCAGATGAAAATGTACAATGATGATGAGCTTAATCCCGTTCTAAGAGGAGAAAAATAAGCCGGCCCCTTTGAAAACCCCCAAGCACATACTTGTCTTAAGACTTTCAGCAATGGGAGACGTTGCTATGGCAGTCCCAGTGTTGCGCGTTCTAAGACATACGTATCCAGAATTAAAGATTACGGTGCTGTCTAAAGCGCCATTTAAAGTGTTTTTCGATGCTATTGAAAATTGCCATTTTCTTGAGGCAGATATCTACGGAAGGCATAAAGGTTTTGGGATATTAGGATTGGCCAAAGAAGCGAAAGCGCTTGGAATTGATTGTGTGGCCGATTTGCACCAAGTAATACGGGCAAAGATTATCTCAACTGTTTTGTGGTTTAGTCAAATACGAATTGCCAGTATTAATAAGGGTAGATCAGAGAAGAAAGATCTTGTAAACGCCAATGGCGGGCCAATCTCCCAGTTAAAGTCTACGCATCAGCGCTATGCAGAGGTGTTCGCTAAATTGGGCCTGCCAATTGATCTAAAGGATCATATATTTCCAGCACCGAAACAACTTGAACACAAGCATCATGACTTAATTGGGAAAACCTCAAAGAAGCTTATTGGAATTGCGCCTTTTGCCGCGTATAAAAGTAAAATATACCCACAGGCCCAATTGAAGGAGGTGATTCACCACTTAGATGCTACAAATCAATATCGAATCTTGCTTTTTGGCAGTAAAAAAGAAGCTTCTGTTTTGTCACAATTAGAACACACCTTCGGAAGCGTAGTAAATACTGCGGGAAAATTTACTTTTTCGGAAGAACTAGCGCTTATCTCGAATTTGGATTCCATGCTCTCTATGGATAGCGGGAACGGTCACTTAGGAGCCATGTTTGGAATTCCTGTGGTTAGTTTGTGGGGTGTTACGCATCCGTATGCTGGGTTTGCTCCTTTTGAGCAGCCGAATAGCAATCAATTGGTCTCGAATAGAGACAAATTTCCACTAATTCCAACGTCAGTTTATGGAAATAAATTCCCGAAGGGCTACGAAAATGTAATGCAAAGTATACCCATTGGTTTGATCGTTGAAAAAGTACGAGCAGTATTATAACTCCTTCCACCCTAAGGGTTCTTATTATTTACTCCGAACGTTTCGCTTAAAAAAAGAGTTGTTTCAAAACCCAAACAAATAGCATGTGGCTATCTGTCTAAATTTTTCAATAATCTAATTACTGGTTTAGGTGTTCTTACTAGTCAGGATGCAAACTCCTTTCGGGGTATCATGAGGGTATCCGCGTCAGACAATTAAACATCATCATAATCTATAACTAAGGTAGGTGTTGTAGGATGTGATTGGCAGGTAAGCACGAGGCCATCTGCAAGTTCGCCGTCTGTAAGAATTTGGTTCTTTCGCATTTCAACTTTTCCTTCCACTACACGAGCAATACAGGTGCTACAAATACCTCCTTGACATGAAAACGGAGCGTCAAGGCCAGCGTCTAACCCAGCTTGGAGGACAGATTTAGCCTGTGGCATAGTAAAAGACGTCGTCTCGTCATCAAGCGTTACCGTTACCGAAGTGTCGCCATTGTGAGGCGCAACTAAAAGCCCTTCTTCTGAAGTAGTAAAAAGTTCGAAATGAATTTGTTTTTCATTTACGCCCTTATCTTTCAAAGTGGATGTAACTATTTCAATCATTGATTCAGGGCCACATAGATAAAAGGCGTCGAACGCAGTATCTTTATACTTGTTTTTTAGCATAAAATTAACCGTTGACTGTTCGATTCTACCAAATTGAGCGCCCTCTTTGTTTTCTCTACTAAAAACATACTCCAGGTGCAGTCTATCTGGAAATTGTGCCTTCAGTTCTTCGAAAGATTCAAAAAACATGGTTTCCTCTTGCGTTTTATTTCCGTAAACAAGTAAAAAAGTGCTTTTTGGCTCTTCTTCTAGCACAGATTGAATAATGGAAAGTATGGGTGTTATCCCACTCCCAGCAGCGAAGGCAGCATAATTAACGGTATTCTTAGTGTTTGTTTTTACTGTAAATTTGCCTTGTGGAGGCATTATCTCTAGTTGAGCGCCTGCGCGTAATGTTTCATTCGCGAAGACAGAAAACGAACCGCCATCTACCTTTTTCACCCCAACTTGTAATAACCCACTCATTGGTGTACTGCATAACGAGTATGCCCGTCTTATTTCATTTCCATTGTGCTCATGCTTTATGGTAATGTACTGTCCAGGAAGAAAATTGAAGGCGCTTTTCAAGCTTTCAGGTAGCTCGAATGAAAGCACTACTGCATTTGGAGTTTCTCTTTTTATTTTAGAAAGGACTAAGGCATGAAAATCGCTCATAGGGGATCTTATTTTTTTTCAAAAATACAACCAAAATTATGTTCATGAGCAATGACCCACTGTTTTGACGCTATTTTTTGGCGGAATCGCGGGCTAGATAACAAAAAGAAACGTATTTTTACGCTCGGTTTAACCGTATTATATACTAAAGGCGAAGCTTTTAAGTTAGAATACTATATTAATTTTTAGAATTTTGAAGGGCGTGCAAAAAATTACCATTCTCATACTCGCTGTCTTAGTCTTGGCAGCATGTTCACGAAAGAAGGATACTTTTATTAATAGAAACTTCCATGCAGTTACTGTAGAGTATAATACGTTATACAATGGAGATGTCTCTTTTGATGACGGGAAGGAAGAATTGGCGTCCACGTATAACGACAACTTTTGGGAGTTGTTGAAGGTTGAACGTATTAAATTAGATCTTGGAGGGCTTCCAGGAGACCAAGAAAACACCAACTTCGCTCGAGCAGAAGAAAAAGCAACCAAAGCTATTCAAAAGCACTCGATGTACATTGATGGCAAAGAATACAACCCTCAAGTTGATGAGGCCTATATGCTTTTAGGAAAAGCACGCTACTATGACAAGCGATTTATTCCTGCAATTGACGCTTTCAACTTTATCTTAGATAAGTATCCAACGAGCAATAACATTAACCGTGCGAAAGTTTGGAAGGCTAAGTCTAATATTCGTTTAAGAAATGAGGATGTGGCTCTTGAGAATCTTCAGAAAATGATTGATGAAGAAGACCTCGAAGAAGAAGAGTTGGCTGAAGCAGCAGCCATGATGACTCAGGCTTATATCAACCTTGATTCAATTTCAGAAGCATTGCCATATATCAAGCTTGCTTCAGAATACACCAAAGACAACGAGTTAAAAGGTAGATACGCCTACATCAAAGGTCAGATTTATAACATTCTGGAACAAAAAGATAGCGCAAACTTAGCCTTCGATGAGGTGATTGAACTTAATAGAAGGTCGCCACGGGTTTATATGATTAATGCGCATATGGCTAAGATGCGTAATTTTGATTATGAGAAAGGTGATAAGGTTGCCATGTTAGAATTCTTATTCAAGATGAAAAAGAATCGTGAGAACAGACCTTTCCTTGATAAGATTTATAACCAATTTGGCGAATACTATAGAAATACGAAAAACATTGATACGGCTATAACTTGGTATAACGAATCAATTCAAGATTTTAAGAATGACAATGTACTTCAGTCAAAGAACTACGCAACGTTGGCCGAGATCCATTTTGATCGCGCCTTGTATTCATATGCTGGCGCTTATTATGATAGTACGATTACTTTTTTAACTGAAAACTCACGTGAGTGGCGTCGTGTTAAGAAGAAACGTGCAAATCTAGCGGATGTTATTAAGTACGAAGCCATTGCGAAGACAGACGATAGTATTTTACGAATTGTAGGTATGTCTGAGGCGGAACGGATTCAGTATTTCGAGGAATATACGCTCAAACTACGCGATAAAGCGATTAAGGATTCTTTAGCCAACATGAAGGCGGAAGAGGGCGTTGCTAATAAAGAATTCTTCAAAAAGAATGGCTCTGGGGATGAAAAGGCAGGCGCTGCTGGAGGGAAATTCTACTTCTATAACCCATCAACAATTTCTTACGGAAAGCAAGAGTTTAAGAAGACATGGGGGAAACGTATTGCTGAAGATAATTGGAGACGATCCGATAAAAAAGCGCAAGGAATACAAGAAGACGAGGAGGTTATTGTTGAAGAAGTAATACCTATTTCTGAAAACGAACTATACGATCCAAAAACATATCTTGCTCGTGTTCCAACAGAACAAACAGCCATAGACAGCATCTCAAAAGAAAGAAATTTTGCCTACTATCAGTTAGGCTTGATCTACAAGGAGAAGTTTAAGGAATATGGATTAGCAACAGCTAAGCTTGAAAAGCTACTAACGTTTGATCCCGAAGAAAGATTAGTGCTTCCAACGAAGTATAACTTGTATAAAATCTACAATCAGATTGAGAACAAAAGCCTTGCTGCTAAATACAAGAATGATATTTTAACTAATTATGCTGAGTCGCGATATGCGGAAATTCTTCGGAATCCAAATTCGCAATTGGCCACAGACGAGTCTAGTCCAGAATTCAAGTACAAAGGGCTTTATGAAGATTTTGAGAGGTCTAACTACGCTCAGGTTATTGCGCGTTGTGACGAGTATATAACGCTATATAATGGGGATGAGATTGTTCCAAAATTTGAATTATTAAAAGCTACAGCACTTGCGCGTCAAGATGGGTTTGAGGCGTATAAAAAGGCATTAAACTTTATTGCTCTTACATATCCAAATAGCGAAGAAGGGAAACAAGCCGAAAATATTTTCACGAATAAAGTTCCGCAGTTGGCTACTACTACATTTGTTTCAGACGAAGCTGAAGAGCGCTTTAAGCTAATGTATGAATTTAGCAACTCTGATAGATCGTCCGCTGAGGCACTTCAGGAGCAATTAGAGGAGGGGATTTTAGCCTTGAATTATTTCAACATGAATACCTCTATTGATTATTATGACGCTCAGACTATCATTGTAGCGGTTCACGGCCTTAAGACGAGGCTGGGAGCGCGAGGATTCGGGGAGAATTTAAGAGACGCTAAGAAATATAAAATACCACACCCATTCTTTGAGATTTCGAGTGCGAATTATAAAATCGTTCAAATTCACAAGAACTTACCCGCCTATAAGAATGCAGGCACGATAAAATAACTGAACACTAATCAACAAAATCGAACAAATGTTTTCAGATAAAAAAGAGAAGAGTATGATAGAACCAGGAACAAATCAAAACAGAATAAATGCCGGGACTACACTTAAGGGCGACATCTCTTCTGAAGGCTTTTTCAGAATTGACGGTGTTATTGAGGGAAATTTAACAACCCCTTCTAAAGTGGTGATAGGTAAAAGCGGAAGGATCCTTGGAACACTTACCTGCAAAGACGCAGATATTGAAGGCACATTTGATGGAAAATTAAATGTCTCTGGAACGCTAAGTCTAAAAAGCACAGCAAGAATTGAAGGCGAAGTGGAAACTGGAAAACTTGCAGTAGAACCAGGCGCATCATTTAACGCATCCTGTTCTATGAAAGGTGCTACTAAGAAAAAAGCTGAAGTTGAAACCGAAAACAAAGCACATCCTTTTGATAGATCCCAACGCCTCCAAAAATCCAAGACGGAACAGCAAAATTAACACCTATGCCCGTTATAGCGGGATTGCCTTTCAGATGATTGCCATTATAGTAATTGGCACGTATGGCGGGGTAAAACTAGATGAGGTCTTCCCAAATGAATTTTCTGGTTGGACCATTGTTTGTAGTTTCTTATCGGTCATCATAGCCATGGTTTCTATTATACGAAGGGTAAATTATCCTAAAGACAAAACTTCCAAATGAATAAAGAAGGAATTCAATTTATTGTAGGACTCATTGCAATAACAGCGCTTTTATGTGGCGCTCATTATTATATCTTTTTAAACTTCTTTGTTGACTTGAAATTGTATTTCCCAATTTGGAGTATCTATACCTTCAACGCAGGGCTTGTTTTGGTGGTCTTTCTAATTATTTATTACAAAGTTTCAAACGGCAGTGAAAGTGTGATGAACATCTTTCTTGGCCTAACATCCGTGAAGATGTTGCTAGCTATTGTATTTTTATTGCCATTATTCTTCGGAAAGTCGGAGAATATGAAAGTTGATGCATTCAACTTCTTCATTCCGTATTTTGCGTATTTGGCTTTTGAAATTGTTTCGATAAGCAAATTTCTAAAAAAGCAAGAAACAAAGTAATTTTACATTTGCCAGTTCATATAGTATTAGTACATTTGCACCAAATTTCAGGAACGCAAATTTACTCTATTGAAGACGACTTATTTTACTACCATTAAGAACCTCATTTTGGGGGTGTTTTTTATCCTAGTATCGACAGCTACGTTTGCAGCTTCTGAAGGTTCAGATTCTGACAAGCCTTTCGACACCAAAGAGCTTATTTTTCACCACATTCAAGACAGTCATAGTTTTCATGTCGCTGGCGATTTTTCAGTGCCACTACCTGTTATAATGTGGACAGATAACGGTTTGGTCACTTTTATGTCGAGTGAGTTTCACCATGACATAGATGGGAAGGTAATTGTTGAGCGCAATGGACTGAAATTTATAAACCTTCACGAGAAAATTTACCAATTGGATGCAGGCGCTACTGCTGTAAGTCTTGATGCTGAACAACACGCGACCAACGCAGAACGACCTTTAGATTTTTCTATCACTAAGAACGTTTTTTCAATGTTCTTGTCTTTACTTATTATAATATCTATTTTTCTAGCCTCGGCTCGTTCGTATAAGAAGTCAGGAAACAATATGCCTTCAGGAATTGGGAAATTCATGGAGCCGATTGTATTATTTATTAGAGACGAAGTGGCAATACCTAATATCGGCGAAAAGCATTATATGCGCTATATGCCATTCTTGTTAACCTTGTTTTTCTTTATTTGGGTTAATAACGTTATTGGGTTGATACCGGTTTTTCCATTCAGTAGTAACTTAAGTGGAAATATTGCATTTACTATGACTTTGGCATTGATTACGTTTATAATAACCTTGTTCAGTAGTAAAAAATACTACTGGAAGCATATGCTGTGGATGCCAGGTTTACCGGTGCCCATGAAAATATTTTTGGCACCCATTGAGTTTATGGGGATGTTTATCAAGCCAATAGCATTGACAATACGTTTGTTCGCAAACATTACTGCGGGCCATATTATCATACTGAGTTTAATTTCGTTAACCTTTATTTTCAAGAACTACTTCGTGGGCGCAGGCTCTGTATTGTTTGTTGTTTTTATTAGCGTTATCGAAGTGCTAGTTGTAGCGATACAGGCTTATATTTTTACGATGTTATCAGCATTGTATTTCGGACAAGCATTAGAAGAAGAACATTAATTAATTTTTAAATATTCAAATTATGAGTTTAGCATTAGTACAGGAAGTTGCTACAAACTTTGGACCTATCGCAGCTATTGGAGCTGGTTTAGCAGCCATTGGTGGTGGTATCGGAGTAGGTAAAATTGGTGGGGCGGCTATGGAAGCTATGGCGCGTCAACCAGAAATGCAAGGTAAATTACAAGGATCAGCAATCGTATTGATTGCCTTTATTGAAGCAGTTGCACTTTTTGGTGTGGTTGTATCTTTCCTTGTTGCCTAGTAAAATTGAAGAGCAAAGATGTAACGGTTGGTTGCATCTTTGTTTTGTTATTTAAGATTAATTAAAACAATAATAAAATGGAATTAATTACTCCAGAGTTTGGACTTATTTTTTGGACGGGAATTTCCTTTCTAATTTTGCTTTTCATCTTACGAAAGTTTGCGTGGAAGCCAATTTTAGGAGCTGTAAATACTCGAGAACAGTCTATTATAGATGCATTGGCATCTGCGGAAGCTGCTAAATTAGAAATGCAGAACCTTACAGCAGATAACGAGCGCATCTTGCAAGAAGCGCGTGCTGAAAGAGAGAACATGATGAAAGAAGCTCGTGAATTGAAAGCTAAGATGATTAGCGATGCGAAGGAAGAAGCTAAGACGTCTGCCGATAAAATGATTGTTCAAGCACAAGCTGCTATTGAAAGTGAAAAGAAATCTGCCATGGCAGAATTAAAAGCACAGGTTGCATCACTTTCAGTGGATATCGCAGAAAAGGTTGTAAGAAATGAGCTTTCAGATTCAGCGAAGCAACTGAAGCTAGTCGAAGAAATGCTTGGAGACGCAACTTTAAACTAGGTAGACTATGAGCACCAAAGCAGGAATTAGATACGCAAAAGCGGTTTTACAACAAGCCACAGAAAATCAAACGGCAGCAGTAGTTTTTGGTGATATGGAATCAATTCGCGCTACCCTTGATGGTAGTAAAGAATTGCGCAACGTTCTAAAGAGTCCAGTAGTTAAAATCAAAGACAAAAAAGAGGCCCTTCTTAGTATTTTTAAGGATACTTCAGATTTATCAAAGTCGTTGATAAAAATCTTGGTTCAAAACAAAAGAGTTAACGCTTTAGGCGCAGTGGCATTGAGCTACATCAACTTGTACAATGATTCACAAGGGGTTAAAGTTGCAGATGTTACAACAGCGGTTGCTTTATCTTCTGAATTGGAAGCAAAAGTGCTTGCTAAGGTTAAAGAGCTAACGGGAAGCGATAATGTTTCATTACGAAATGATATCGATCCAAATATAATAGGAGGATTTATCCTTCGAGTCGGAGATTTACAGTACAACGCAAGTATCGCAAATCAATTACGAAGCATTAAAAGAGAATTTAGCAAACAATTATAAGAGGTGTATGTTTTAGTCTTATGACTAA
>JBLHGH010000012.1:0-21512 GCA_047615425.1 Candidatus Latescibacterota bacterium | reverse complement strand
CCACGGATTCGCATTACTAATCATATACCAACGTGTAGCATCAGGACCATAGGTGTTCAGCGTTTCAAACGGATCTGCGGCATTCCCTAAGCGTTTAGACATCTTCTGTCCCTTCTTGTCCAATACAAGTCCGTTAGAAACAACGTTTTTATAAGCAACATCATCAAAAATCATGGTAGCTATAGCATGAAGCGTATAAAACCAGCCACGTGTTTGATCAACGCCTTCAGCAATAAAATCTGCTTTACGCCAGGTATTTTCGACCTTCTCTTTGTTCTCAAATGGATAGTGCCATTGCGCATATGGCATACTTCCACTGTCAAACCAAACGTCAATCAAATCTGCCTCACGACTCATGGGTTGTCCTCTTTCAGAAACCAATACAATACCATCTACAATGTTCTTGTGCAAGTCTACGGTGTCGTAATTTTCTTCTGAAAAATCTCCAGCTTTAAAATCCGCAAAGATATCGGCGTCCATGAATCCAGCTGCAACAGCTTTTGCCATCTCACCTTTTAATTCTTCAATAGAGCCAATTACTATTTCTTCCTTCCCGTCTTCCGTTCGCCATAATGGTAATGGGATTCCCCAATAACGAGAACGCGATAAATTCCAGTCGTTTGCATTGGCAAGCCAATTTCCAAAACGACCTTCGCCTGTAGCTTTTGGCTTCCAGTTAATCGTTTCGTTCAATTCGAACATACGATCACGGAAACTGGTCACCTTGATAAACCAAGAATCTAATGGGTAGTATAAAATAGGCTTATCGGTACGCCAGCAGTTTGGATAACTGTGTACATACTTTTCAACCTTAAAGGCTTTATTTTCAATCTTTAGTTTAATGGCGAGCTCAACATCTACACTTTTCTCGGGTGCTTCTCCATCATTATAATATTCGTTCTTTACATATTTTCCTGCAAATTCACCCATTTCACTTCGGAAACGACCCTGCAAATCAACAAGTGGCACTAAATTACCATTATCATCTTTTAACAATAATGGCGGTACTTCTGGCGTTGCTTCTTTCGCAACTTTTGCATCATCTGCACCAAAGGTAGGCGCAGTGTGTACAATTCCTGTTCCGTCTTCCGTAGTAACAAAATCACCTGTAATTACTCTAAATGCATTTTCAGGATTGTCATTTGGCAAGGCATACGGCAATAGTTGCTCGTAGCGAATACCTTCTAAGTCCTTTCCAACAAATTCTGAAACTAGCTCATAGGGTATCTTTTTGTTTCCTTCCGAAAAGTCTGCAAATGTGTTGTCTTCATCAGCTACTATGTATTTTCCGCTGAATTGCTTTCCAACCAAATTCTTAGCAAGTATAACCTGTATAGGTTCAAAGGTGTATTGGTTGAATGTTTTCACCAACACATATTCAATCTTGGGTCCAACCGTCAAGGCCGTATTGCTTGGCAAGGTCCATGGGGTAGTTGTCCATGCTAAAAAGTAAACGTCGCGATAGCCATGAAGGAAATCCGGCAACGAGTCCTTCAGCGCTCTAAACTGAGCTACAACTGTGGTGTCTGTGACATCCTGATACGTTCCAGGCTGATTCAACTCATGAGAACTTAATCCCGTACCAGCTTTAGGAGAATATGGCTGTATGGTATAGCCCTTGTATAGTAAATCTTTGTTGTAAATCTGCTTCAGTAACCACCAAACAGATTCCATATATTTTGATTTGTAAGTAACGTATGGATCTTCCATATCTACCCAATAGCCATAGCTTTCGGTCACTTTATTCCAAACATCCGTATAGCGCATTACGGCCTTTCGGCAGGCTGCATTATAATCTTCTACGGAAATTTTATTGCCAATATCTTCTTTGGTAATCCCAAGTTCTTTCTCTACGCCCAATTCAATAGGCAATCCATGGGTATCCCAACCGGCTTTTCTATCAACTTTAAAACCTTTTTGAGTTTTATAGCGACAGAAAATATCCTTGATAGCACGTGCCATTACGTGATGAATTCCGGGCAATCCATTGGCTGAGGGCGGTCCTTCAAAAAAGACAAAAGGTTCCGCTCCTTCGCGAATAGCAATACTCTGCTCGAAAATGTTTTCACGTTTCCAAAAATCGAGTATGTCTTCCCCTAATTTAGGAAGATCTAAGCCTTTATATTCTTTAAATTTTGTGCTCATAAAACAGCCATTGATTGTAAGGGTGCGAAATTACGGAATTATTGAGAAAAACAATATATACAAAGGTGCTAGAAATTCTCTTAATCATATAAAATAAAAAAAGCCACCTTTTACAGGTAGCTTCTTCAAAATAATATGAGATTATTACTGTCTTACAAAGCGAAGCTCTGCAGTAGTCATTTCAGTATCACCGTTCGGAAGTGTTTCAAATTCCTCAAATATAATTCGCATCTCATCTTGGTCAAATAAAGTGACTTCAAAGGGGTCTCCGTCCAATGTCAAAATCGAAGATGAAGCATTGGTAGAAAACGTTCCGTCTAACACTTCAACGGTTTCAATATAAGCATCTTCTTCAGTTGTTTCACCATTTACAACCGTTGTAGAAACAATTCTAAATAGCCCAGTAGCCTCGTAGGTTCCGTTTTCATCGAAATCGAATGCCACATCAAAAGTGTCCCCTATATCAGTAAATGTTGAAACAACCTCTAAACCGTTTACGTCGGTTGTCTCCACAGTTATAGCCGTAAAGAACACCAGATCATATCCTCCTGCTACATTTTCGTTAGTAAGGTCATAGCTATTGTCATCGTCTTTTTTGTCACAACTAACAACAGTTGCGGCTAAGATTAAAATAAGTAAGATTTTAGATAGTTTCATCTGTATAGTATATTTATTAAATAGGAAGATGGAATGCCCAAATATTCATCTTCGATTGGTTTATAAATTATTAATGGGCATTTCATGATTATATAATTTTTGGTAAAGATAGTATGATTTTTGGGATGAGTTTTTCAGAAATAGGAAAACTTAATAAACAGCTTACTAACACTATTTTTTCTATCTTTAATGAATTCTAAACCCTCATTTTTTGAAAAAAACACTCCTGCTATTACTATTCTCCTCAGCGATATTGCATAGTCAAGATTATGTAGACTTGTTAGAAATAGGCTATGGACAAACCTTCAATAACGATTTTGAAGGATCAAGTCATAGCACACAAATTAAAACCTTGGATGTGGATTTAACCTTCCCTGTAGTTTTAAACGAAAAACATGCGCTTGTAACTGGCGTTCTTTTTGGTCGGAATAATTTGCAACTATTTCCAAAAGATGGCATTGAACTATTTCATCCTGGTGTCGACGAAAATAAATTCGCCACCTTATACAGCACAACGCTTAAAATTGGTTTGGCAACAACATGGAATGATACCTGGAGCACTACCTTTGTTTTGTTGCCGAAACTAGCTTCAGATTATATCAATATTGATGGGGACGACTTCTATTTTGGTGGTGTTGCTTTGCTGAAGAAAAAGAAAAACGAAAACCTAACGTATAAGTATGGGTTGTATTTATCAACCGAAGCCTTTGGCGTATTTACTACACCCATTTTTGGCTGGTATTACTTGAGTCCTAATGGGCAGTTTGAAATGAACACATCCCTCCCAATTTCGGCTAATATAAATTACACTTCTGGCAATTTTACCTATGGTTTTGACTATGCCGGGATTGGAAGAAGTTTTAGGCTTCATAATAGAAATGTTGATGGTTCGCTGGCTTATGTTGATTTGAGTAATTTAGAGTTTGCTAGTTATATTCAGTTTAATGCTTTAGAGAAAAGTGTTTTGCTAAGAGCAAATTTCGGCTACGCAACATCAAACTATGAAGTATATGCCACGGATGACAAAATAGATCTTGGTTTATCTGCTTTCAGCTTTGGGGATGATAGAGAACAATCAAACCCAGATATTAGTGGCGGATTATTTGTAAAAATAGAAGCCGTTTATCGATTTAACCTTGCTAAAGATAATACCCCAGCACAACTCCCTACAAACGACGATTAAAAACCGTTCGTTCTAAATTAGATTAGTATGTCAACAAATTGTCCAGAATGTGGAGATAAAATTATAGGTCGTGCCGACAAAAAATTCTGCAGCGATGCCTGTAGAAACAGCCATAACAACGCACTTAATAAGGATGCAAAAAACTTGGTCCGCAATGTCAATAACAGACTGCGAAAAAACTACCGCATTCTTGAAACACTTAATGCCAAGGACAAAACAAAAACAACAAAAGAGAAGTTGCTAAGACTTGGTTTTAGTTTTGACTATTTTACAAGTATCTACACCACGAAAGCAGGCGCCGTGTATTTTTATCTCTATGATCAAGGATATTTACCGTTAGAAAACGACTACTATTTATTAGTGAAAAAAGAAACTAGGGTTTAATTACCAGGTTTGTCCTTTGAGTTTTAAGGCAGCTATCAAAACGTCCTTTTGACTAATTTGTCCTACTAATTTTCCGTTTTCAACGATGGGGAATCTTCTATGTTTTGATTCTAGAAATTTATTTGCCGCGTCAAAGACATTCATATTTCCATCAATGGTCTCAACATTTTTTGCCATATGCTGTTCCACCTTAACATTATCCATAGGCTGGTTGTAATATCTACTCTCGCTGATTTGTTTCATACAATCCCCCTCAGAAATAATACCTACCAATTCATATTTTCCATTCACAACAGGGCCTCCTGAAACCCTATTCTTAATCAAGATCTCCATAACTTCCAATACAGATTGCTCTGGTGTGAAGGTTATCAGATTCGTACTCATATAATCTGAAACGGTAATGTTCTCTGACGCGACTTTTGCCGGCTTCGCTCGTTTACCCATAAAACTCTTAATACCCATAATGCGAATTTTTTAACTATATGTAAGATACTAAAATTTCCCAAAGAAAAGAAGCTAAATCCTTCGGAAAGTGTCTCGTTTCAGTAAATCTACGTACTTTTAAGAACCTAAAAAACAGACCATGAAAAAAATTGCTGGCATCCTCTCGTTATTTTTAGCACTTGGCCTTATCTATTATAGCTTCTATAGCCTAATGCCAAGAAATTCCGCGCCAGCTTCTTCTGCACCAACAGAATTTTCAGCAGAACGCGCGTTGATTCCTTTAAAAGAAATTACCAAGGTGCCACATTTCCACGGAAGTGACGCACATGCCGACGTACGGAATTATCTAGAAAATCAGTTGCAAAACCTTGGGCTTACTACAGAAATTCAGGATGATTTTATATTAAACCAGAAATGGGGCGCTATAGATAAACCAAAAAATATTTTAGGCTATCTAGAAGGCACTGGCGATGGAAAAGCACTGATGTTACTATCTCATTATGACAGTGCAAAAACTCCTTCTTTTGGAGCAAGTGATGCCGGAAGTGGCGTTGTTACTATTCTTGAAAGCTTACGAGCATATTTAGCTAGTGGCAAAACACCAACCAATGATATCGTTGTCCTTTTTAGTGATGCTGAAGAGATTGGCCTAGACGGTGCGAAACTCTTCGTTAACAGGCATCCAAAGGCAAAAGAAATTGGTCTCGTATTAAACTTTGAGGCCAGAGGAAGTGGTGGCCCAAGTAATATGATTCTTGAAACCAATGGAGGAAATGCCAATCTTATAAAGGCCTTCGTAGATGCAAACCCTGAATTCCCAGTAGCGTCTTCATTAATGTACAGTATTTATAAAATGCTGCCAAACGATACGGATTCAACTGTTTTTCGAGAAGATGCAGATATTGATAGCTTCTTTTTTGCCTTTATTGATGATCATTTCGACTACCACACGGCCAATGATAATTTTGAAAACCTAGACCGAAACACCCTGCAACATCAAGGAAGTTACCTGCTGCCTTTGATTCATTATTTTGCCGATGCAGATCTATCGGAACTCAAGGCACAAGAGGATTATGTATATGTAAATGCACCCTTGGTGAAAATGATTATCTACCCATTTGCATGGATATTCCCAATGCTTATTATCGCTTTCTTGACTTTTGTGATTCTTGTTTTCTACGGAATTAAAAAAGGAAGGCTTAAAGCACGTGCAATTGGCAAAGGATTTTTAGCATTCGTTTTCCCGCTGCTTATCTCTGGAGCGCTTGGGTATCTGGGATGGATGCTCCTAAAAATGATCTACCCACATTACAACGAAATTCAGCATGGGTTCACTTATAATGGCCATTGGTATATCGCCTTTTTTGTAATGCTCACTTTAGCAATTACATTTAAAGTATACCGAAGATTTAATATGAAAACTCAAGTGGCGAGCTTTTATGTTGCGCCATTATTCTTTTGGATACTAATAAATACTGGCGTAGCATTTGCCTTAAAAGGCGCCGCCTATTGGATTATTCCTGTGTTTTTCGGCTTGCTCTCTTTTTGGGTTTTAATTCGACAAGAAAAACCCAGCTTGTTGTTACTAACCTTGCTTGCGGCTCCTGCCTTATTCCTTTTTGCGCCACTTATTCAATTCTTTCCCGTTGGGCTAGGATTAAAAATGTTACTCATTAGCTGCATATTTACGGTGCTCACTTTTGGATTGGTATTACCCGTTTTAGGTGCCTATCGATGGAAAAATATTTTTGCCATTGCCTGTGCATTATTTGCATTGATCTTCATGACGATCGCTCATTTTAAAAGTGATTTTACTGAAGAGCGCCAGAAGCCAAATAGCTTGAACTACTACCAAGATGCAGATACCAAAGAGGCGTACTGGGTGACTTATGATAAAATTTTAGATCCGTGGACGAAAGGATATTTAGGTGATAATCCAAAAGAAGCAAAAGAATATGTGTCTAATGCTGCTGGCAGTAAATACAATTCAGGATATAGTTATGCGGCGAAGGCACCCTATAAAGCTGTTGCTCTTTTTGAAACCGTATTAAACAAAGACACCATTTGGGAAAACTTGAGACATATTACCCTTACCATTCTGCCTAGACGTAATGTACATGAAATAAGCCTTTACGCAGACAAAGACATTCCTTTTTCAAATATGACGTTTAATGGCCAAAGGGTTTCTAGTGACACCACAAACAATCGGTTTTTTAACAGAAAACACAATGGCTTACTTCGTTATTCTGTGTCTGGCAATGATTCTTTAGAACTTAGTTATTCGGTGCCAAAAGACAAACCTGTAGCTATTAAGGTTGCAGAGTATTCTTTTGATCTATTGACACATCAGGATTTTACGATCAACCAAAGACCTGCCCACACCATGCCAAAACCCTTTGTAAATACCGATGCTATTGTAACCTATCGCACTATCCATGTTGATAAGCTTTCAAAACCATTAAAATTGCAGGACAGTTTGGCAGAAATTCCAACTTTGAATGAGTAAAAAAACCATTGGCATTGCCGGTTTAGGATGGCTAGGACTTCCACTAGCGAATTATCTATACATGGCTGGGTATAAGGTTAAGGGGTCTGTAACATCCCTGAAAAAAGCAAAAACATTGCAACAAAATAGTATAGATGCCTATGTCATGCAATTAAATGAAACTGAGGTCTCAGGTTCTCCTAAAGCATTGCTTAAAGATGTAGACTGCTTGGTTATTGCCATTCCTCCTGGACTTAGACGAAATTCTGGCGTTAATCATGTGCTTAAGATGTCTCATTTTCTATCCGAAGTTATTTCGGCTAAAATCAAAAAAGTAGTTTTAGTAAGTAGCACCTCCGTCTACAGTGACGCGCAAGGTGAAGTTACGGACAAGGATGCTCCACATGGGCAAACGGCAACGGCCATGCAACTTATAGCAGTAGAGCAGCTCTTTTACAATGCGCCAGAGCTTGAAACAACCATCGTTCGGTTTGGTGGTTTGATTGGAGGAAATAGACAGCCTGTTCGATATCTTGCTGGCAGAAAAGAGCTCCTTGGGGGTCAAGCACCAGTTAATCTCATTGAACGTGGAGATTGTATTCGGATTATTTCAGAAATTATTAAGCAAGATGCGTTCGGACATATATTTAACGCAGTCCATCCACAGCATCCAAAGAAGCAAGACTATTATAGAGCAAAAGCCAAAGAACTAGATCTTGAAGCTCCGCAATTTAGAGCGCCAGAAACTGATGCCGTTTTCAAAAAGATTGATTCTATTTATTTAGATGTTATCTTGAAATTTGAATTTGAAAATGCCTTGATATAAAAAAGGAACCCTTTACGAGTTCCTTTTCATTCTATTTTATTTCTTAGGGTATTACCAAATACGCACTCTTTCTTCTGGTGCTAAAAACATTGAATCTCCTTCTTTAATATCAAACGCTTCATAAAACGCGTCAATATTTCGCAAAGGCATTGTTGCACGATATTCTCCTGGAGAATGCGGGTCTGTTTTTATCTGTGTTCTCAATGCATCTTCACGAGACAATGTTCTCCAAACAGTTGCCCAAGACATAAAGAAACGCTGCTCTGCAGTAAATCCATCAATATCAGCCGGTCTTCCGGTTTCAGCATAATGTCTTTGCAAACCATCGTAAGCACCAAGTACACCGCCAAGGTCACCGATGTTTTCACCCAAGGTGAATTTTCCATTGATAAATATGCTGTCTAAAACTTCAACATTATCATATTGTTCAGCCAATGCATCACCGCGGGCAGTAAACTGCTCTAGATCCGCCTCAGTCCACCAATTAACAAGATTTCCATCTCCGTCAAAACGAGCGCCACTGTCATCAAATGCATGTGAAATTTCGTGACCAATCACAGCACCTATTCCGCCATAATTCACAGCATCATCTGCTTTATAATCGTAAAAAGGAGGTTGAAGAATTGCTGCTGGGAAAACAATCTCATTGTTTTGAGGGTTGAAGTAAGCATTCACTATTTGAGGAGACATTCCCCATTCAGTTCTATCAACTGGCTCACCAATCTCAGCTAGGTTTTTAAGGGTTGCCCACTTATTAACCGCTGCCATATTATCGAAATATGATTGCCCTGCATCTACATCCATTTTAGAATAATCCTCCCATTCATCAGGATACCCAATCTTCACAGTAAACTTGTCTAATTTTTCCACAGCTTTCACCTTTGTTTCAGCACTCATCCAATCCAATGCTTGGATTCTATCTTGGAAAGCAGCAATAACATCTGCAATCATTTTTTCAGCCTTCACTTTTGCTTCTGGCGGGAACATGGCATCCACATAAAGCTGTCCTAAGGCTTCTCCAACTGTATTATTAACCGTTGCAAGAGCGCGCTCCTTTGCAGGACGTTGCTTTTGATCTCCACGTAAATAATTACTATAAAATTCCCAGTTTGCCGTTTCAGCATCTGTTGTTAAGGAACCTGCTGAACTATTAAATGTATCCCATCTAACTAAAGATTTGATATCATCAATAGATGTTTCCGTTAAGAATGTATTCAAAGCATTCATGTATCTTGGTTGCGTTACAATAAGCGTGTCTAATTTTACCGGAATTCCCATATCAACCATCAACTTGTTAAAGTCAATAGCCGGCAACATTTCTTGAATTTGTTTCACAGATCTTGGGTTGTTAAAGTTTCTAGCATCTCTGCTTTGCACCTTATCAAGACGGGGTTCTGCCAAGGCAGTTTCCATTGCTAAAATTTTAGTAGCAGTAGCTTTAGCCATTGCTTCGTCGTCACCAAGCATCTGAAGCATTCTCGCCACGTGCTCTATATATTTTGCTCGAATCTCTACCGATTTTGGATCCATCTCTAAATAGAAATCTCTGTCTGGTAATCCAAGTCCTTGTTGATATAAATAAGCGGTATTCATTGAACTATCGTTCAAATCCGCAGATGCACCAATTCCAAGAAATGGAGAAGATACGGATGGATTTTTAGCCAACACCGTTTGAAGGTCTGTTAAGTTGATAATTCCAGCGATATCCTCTAGAGCGGATTGCAAGGGAGCTAATCCAGCCTCATTTCTCCCTACGGTATCTAATTTGGTATTAAAAATAGCCAAGGCTTTTGCCTGATCTGTTTTATTACCATATGAACCTGTTTCTTGCGCTACAGCAATAATATCAAGTACATCTTTATCTGTAGACTTACGTAAAATACTAAAGCCTCCCCAAGAAGATCGGTCATCAGGAATTGTCGTGTATTTCATCCAACTACCATTAACATAATTGTAGAAATCTTCTTTTGGATTCACTGTCGTATCCATATTTGATATGAGAATCCCTCTCTCTACGTCGTCGGCCTTCGCCATTTTTCCATCCTTTTCACCACATGCAACTACTACTAAAGCGATTGCAGCTAGTATTAATGCAGGTTTTAAAATCCTTGTTTTCATTTGTTTTTTGGTTTAATTTCTATGTAAGATATGTGCCTCAACATAGTGATTTGTTACAATTTTCTTAATTTTTATCTTTTAGTTCCGCCTGATAAACAGAGTCTAGGAATTTTTTTTGTTTTTTAAGCTCCCTTTTTTCATCATCTTTTCGCTGTTCGTCAATGGCGTCTTTTTGAAATTTCTCATTAAGCTGTTGGAAGAAATTTACGACCGAAATATTAAATTCATTTATATGATTTTCAATCTTGGCAGCATCTAGTCGATCCCTATTTACTTCTTGATGTAGTAGTTTGGTTCTAGTTCCTACAACCATCAAACGGGATGCAACAAGATTTGTATTTAAAGTATCTGGAATCCTTTTAGTTAGCGAATCTGAATGTATTAACAAACGTTCCGTTTTGACTTTTAATTCTTCTATCGTGCTTCCGTTTAGCGTTGTCGCCTCCATTTCAAAATCATCAAAGACTGCCCATTGCGCTATTTGAATTTTTGTATTTTCTGAAAGTTTCGGGAATTGAGCTCCTTTTTTGCCATAGCTAACTGTATGGTCTACTTGCGCATCAACCTCCTGCGGTTGATTTGAAAAATTATCGCAGGAAAAAATTCCGAAGCAAATAAAAAGCGATAAAACTGTGAAAATGAGGATTCTGTTCATTCCAAAAATTATGGTTCACAAATATAATCGGAATAACGGTACGAAGCCAATTCTATTTTCACGAAGTGGCTCAGAATATTGTTACCTTTAGCCACCTTCTTTTAGAAGACAAATGCTATCTCAGCAAACATTGTATGAAAACAAGAATCCTCATAATTGGAGCCTCTGGCCAAATTGGAACAGAACTAACCGCCTTTTTACGTAAGAAATATGGTAGCCATAAAGTTGTTGCCGGCGATATTAAAGAAGGCAGTAATGAGATCATGAATAGCGGTCCTTTTGAAATATTTGACGCAACAGATTATGATGCATTGCAAAACGTTGTGATTAATTATGAAATTACTGAAGTTTATCTCCTTGCGGCAATGCTTTCGGCTACCGCGGAAAAATTTCCAATGCGTGCATGGAACCTAAATATGGATTCGCTCTTTAATGTGCTCAATCTTGCACGCGACAAGAAAATAGAAAAAATATTTTGGCCATCAAGCATTGCTGTTTTTGGTCCAACTACGCCAAAATTGAATACGCTACAAAGAACTATTATGGAGCCTTCAACAGTATACGGAATAAGCAAACAATCCGGTGAGCGATGGTGTGAGTATTATCACGAAAAGTACGGTGTTGATGTTCGAAGTATTCGATATCCTGGCTTAATAAGCTATAAAACAGCACCAGGAGGAGGTACAACAGACTATGCAATAGACATCTATCACAAGGCGTTAAAACATGAGAAATATAATTGTTTTCTCAGGGGAAATACCAGCTTACCAATGATGTATATTGATGATGCTATTAGAGCGACCGTTGGAATCATGGATGCCAAACCTGAAGACGTAAAAATACGAAACAGCTATAATTTGGCAGCTATGAGTTTCAATCCAGAAGAAATTGCTGCGAGCATCAGGAAACACGTTCCAAATTTTGAAATTACATACGACCCAGATTTCCGTCAAGAAATAGCCGATTCTTGGCCACAAAGTATTGATGATCGTGAAGCACGAACAGACTGGGGCTGGGCTCATGAATTTTCTTTGGAGGAAGTCACCGAAACCATGATTGAAAACCTAAAAGATGCTCCCTAAAAAGCATTCTTTTCTTTGTCAATGTTTCTTAGTATGTTTTATTACTTCGCTTATCTCTTGCAAAAAAGAAATGACCGCAGTGCAGCTAATAAATCATAGTTTGGAGGCGCATGGCGGACAGGACGCTTGGGATTCTGTTGAGGAGATTAGCTATTCGAAACGAACCATCTTATATGATAGTCTGGGAACCATAGAAAGTGACCAAACTAAAATTCATGCGTATAGCTTCAGGCCAACTTTCACAGCAACTATGACCTGGGACCAAGACAGTGTTCAGTATCGAGTGAACTATTCCAAAGAAAAAACCACGCTTTTTTTAAATGATTCCTTGGCGCAAGATGCGACTATCAAACAAAAATTTGAAAAAGAGGTCCGTGGCGCTTATTATGTCTATTGGATGCCTTATAAATTGTTGGACGCAAATGCAGAAAACACCTACCAAGGTTTGAAGCCCCAACCAAAACTAGGAGATGTCCATGTATTGGAAGTGCGTTATCCAGACTCCGAAAATGTGTGGTGGTATTATTTTGATACTGAAACCTTCAAATTGGTTGGCACGAAGGTATACCATGAACCCACTTCTAGTTTCATAAAAAATGCAAAACATGAAACAGAAACTGAACTTTCATTGAATGCTGAACGAAGTAGTTATCGCATAGATGAAGCGGGTAAGATTCTATTCAAGCGAGCTGATTATTTTTACAAGGTTTTGAAAATAAATCAGAAATAAAAACAGTTTAAACATCTTCATCTGGTTCTTGATCGAACGGTAATTCACTTGATCAAGCGGTAATTGACCGTTTGATAAACCATTAGGACAATCACCCTATTTCAAATAGCTAATTAAGATTATCTTCGGGAAGGAGAAGCAATTCGAATACCCAAAAACAATTATTGAATGAATATACAATGGAATGCCACAAGTATTAATCCCGATGAGCTAATTAAGCTTTCACGAGGTGACAAGGCCGTTATTTATAAATACTTGAAGCAATTTCAGAAGCTGATTCAACAGCGAATAGAGAGTTTAGAAGAAAATTTGAAAGTAGGGGACAGAAAAAAGGTTCGTCAAATATTACGTCAAATGAGCCCTCAATTACAGTTTTTTGTGGACGAACGCCTTGATTAGTTACTCATCTTATTGAGGTTCTCCGTGAACAAAAGTTTTTTCCTCGAGAACTTCTCCATCAGTATCAAACTTTTGTCCAACACCATGTCGTATCATTTCCCCATCTTTCCAATAACCAGGCACTTTAGTTTCAACCTTTCCATCAGAGTAACCAATTATATAATTTTCATTAGTTTCAATTAGTAATGTTTTCCCCATATTATAGGTTACGTTTTCCACTTCAATTTCCTTCCCCTCTTCGCCATCTGAGTCATATACCTCAAATCCAACTAATATTCCATCTTCATAATTTTCGAAATAACTAGCCATTTCTCCCTTTTCCAGATATTTTTTCGCTATCCAATTTTTTTCTTCATAAACAACCGTTCCAGTAAATATATTTCCCTTGTGAAATAAAACCCCATCTTCTGTAGTTACATTACTCGAATTAACATAGTCAGGTCCACAAGAAACCAAAAGCGATACTACTAGTAATAAACAGTAATTTTTAATAATTTTCATCTGTAATATTTTTAGTTATCAGTAAAATTAATTTAATTGTATTAATATTGCACATATTTGTAATATGAAACAATTAATATTGTTACTGTTTATTTCTAACCTGTCATTTGCTCAGTCAATAGTCATTAAAGACAGCGATAAAGTCATTAAAACTATTGTTTCTAAGGGGGATGACAAGGCTTACATCTTTTATCCCAATAAGGTTTCCACAATTAATTTAAACACTTTACAGTCAAAAGACACAGTTTTTGATGATAAAGGAATTGATATTAAGGATTTTGGATTTGTTAACTCGCTTTCCGAAAATTATTTCCTAGACCCACTAGGAGGCGGCACTTTCTTATTTAAGAATTACTCCTTATCTAAAATAGACAACTCCTATAAACATCGAATGCAAATTGAATCGTCTGTGTTTATTTATAAAGAAAATATTTATAAATATGGTGGTTATGGATTTTGGTCTGACAGAAATATTATTACTCGATTTGACTTCAAAACTAATGAATGGGAACTAGTACCATTCTTAAACAGCAAGACTATTCCTAAAGGAAGACATAAATCTATTACAAAAGTTATAGGAGATCAACTATATGTAATTGGGGGACTTTCTATAAATGAATTTAACCCATTGGTTATTGAGAAGAATAATGAGATTTGGCAATTTGATCTAGTCAATGGCGTTTGGACGAAGTTAGGGGAAATAACGGGTCTGCTCGATAAGTTAATAAATTATACGATTATTGATTTTGACGATAAGTTAATTATTGATAATGTAACTGAAGATACTTTATATGAAATAGACATCGTTAATAATACTGTCAGATCATTTAACAAAACCTCATTTGCCAGAAAAGTGAATAACTCTTCATTGCCAATATTCTTCTATAAAGATAAATTTTACGGTTTTTTTAAAGAAGATAATTCCTTAAATCAAATAACTTTAGTAAAAAGAAACTCTGATGAAATTTTTGGAAAACCTATTCTAGAAGAAAAATTTTATAACAATAGCTTGAAGTATATAAACCAGATACTTTATGCTTTACTTCTATTGCTGTTAGTTCCTTTAGGCGTATTGATAAATAAAAGCAGAAGAAATAAGAATAAATTAATTATAAAGAAGGACGGGTATTTGTATTTTAATAACAAAAAAATTGTTTTAGAACCTTTAAGCTTAGTCGTATTAAAACATTTCATTAATTCAAAAGAACCGGTTTATTCAAAAGATATCATTTCATTAATAAATAAACCTCATTTAGATTATTCTCATAAAACAAGAATAATGAATGATCTTTTATATAAAATAAATTATGTTATCAAAGTCTCATTAAAAATAGATGATGACCCTATAAAAGTAAATAAATCGGCCTTTGACAAGAGGTTAAAAGAATATTCGATTAACAACCAACTGTTTGTAAAATCTTAATCACTGTTAAGCTCTAGCAGAGATTAGGCTATCAAACTCCCAAAAAAAAATCGCGTTCTACATAATAACCCCCCAGATGGTGGTTTTGGGCAATTTAGACTCGCCTCTTGACATTCAATCAAGCCAGCGGCACAAATACCTTGGACCTGATTAAAATGTCCCCTAGACATCCTCTAAAAGGTTGGCTTCCTTTTCCTAATTTTGTTTCGGCGGATACATTTTCGAAAAAATCCAACCAAAAATCATCGCAATTAAGAAGGAAGGAAGGAGCACATCAAGGGCTACAAAATATTTTCCAACGCTTTCCATATTTTGGAAAACAAATTTAAAGAGGATAACTGATAAAAAACCTGCGATCATGGATGCAATAGCGCCTTTTTCAGAAAAACCCTTCCAAAAGAGCGTCAAAATGATAACCGGGCAGAAGGTGGCCGCTATTCCTGACCAACCAAAGATAATTACCCAGAACACTTGCCTATCTGGGGATACCACCGCAATAATCATTGCTATTGCAAGGGCAATAATAGCAATAATAACAGTAACAATTCTAGATATTTTGGTAAGCTGATCATCCTTTATGTCCGGATGAAATATTTTCTGATAAAAATCGCGTGTAATAGCACTAGATGCTATAATTAGTAGCGAATCGATGGTGGACATAATTGCCGACAGTACAATAGCAATGTAAATAGCAACAAGAATCAATGGAAGAAAATTCTCAGTCATAACACTAAGCACATCCGTCGCACCAATTCCAAAAATAGCTTCTGGATCTTGTCCGCTTTCAGTAAAAAGCACTCTCGCTAGAATTCCAATCGTCACTGCCGCAGCATCTGTTAGAAGGGTAAATACAATGGCTACCCAACGCCCTTTATTGATTTCATTTTCGTTTTTAATAGACATAAAACGAACATAAACCTGTGGTGACCCCAAGAATCCAAGTCCGATCATTGAGAAGCCCAGAATGGTAAATAGATTCATCCAACCATCGTCATTTCCGCCCCATATATCAGTTAAAGCCGGGTCAATTGCGTCTAAGCCTGCGGTGATAGTCTGTCCATGATCCATGGAAAACCAAACTACAATAGGTAATAGCACTAATCCAATAAACATTAGTAGTCCCTGAAATAAATCAGACCAAACGGCTGCTACAAATCCACCAATAAAAATATAAATGAGGACAATGAAAAAACCGATTAAGGCTCCTGTATAATAGTTGACATCCAAGAGGGATTCAAAGGCAATACCAGTTGCATCGATTTGCGAACTCACATATATAATTACAAAAATGGATAGCACTGACGCAGCAATTATTCTCAAGGTATGCGTGCTCGATTTAAAATGGCTTTGTAAGTAATCTGGAATGGTGATTGATCCGAAGGCATCAGATCTGCGTTTGAACCGTTTGGCCATAAAGAACCAGGAAACAAAAACACCTAATAATTCTCCAAGAACGACCCAGTATCCGGAGTAACCAGCTAAGGCCCCCATCCCGGTTAACCCAATGAGAAGCCAACCCGATTCTCCCGTTGCACGGGCAGAAAAGGCGACTGCCCAGAAGCCCATCTTCTTTCCACCAACATAATAATCACTCATGCCTTTAATGCGACGAGAAGCCAGAATACCGATTAAAAATAGGATGGCGACATATATTCCAAGAACGATAAATTTTGTTAACATAAATTTTCTGTTGACTGATTATTTTTCTAAAAGTGTAAGCTACTCGATATAATTGGTTTATACCATTTTTTCATGTTTGAATAACTGTCTTGGCAAAAGGCATGGCTGAAATGTCCTTGATGACAGGGCTTACTTATAGTGGGAGGCAGGGGCCTATCTCTGTAAGCGCCGCAACCCTATCCCTCATTAAATAGGCGTACTAACTATTTTTTTTGCATTTTCGAACCTCTTGGAGTCTCCACAAGAATTACGGGGTAAACCCCGCCTGAACGATCGGGCAGGTTTTCGCTAAAGTTTTTTTCAAATGAAAAAACCCGCTCAAATGAGTGGGTTTCGTCGCTTCCCAGCAGCCAGCGCGGAAAGCAACGCACCTCGCTAAAATCTCCACTGGACATTTTTTTAACGCTCAGCTTCACCTTGGGCTCTTCGAGCCCAAAAGTGTAAAATGCAAAAGAGCCGCACAATTGTGCAGCTCTTTTACCATTTTGCTCCTCCTCTTGGGCTCGAACCAAGGACCCTCTGATTAACAGTCAGATGCTCTAACCAACTGAGCTAAGGAGGAATTTCATTAAGAAAATTAAAAGGCATAAGCCTTTTAGCGGATGCAAATATAATTTATTTTTAAAGGGAGGCAAAAATAAATATTCCTTTTTTTCTAATTAAATAACCACCGATAAATATCTTCATCATTCGCAAACCAGACCAAAGCAATTAACTAGAAGAAGGCAATCATCTGGTCATACTCCATAAACTCCTCGTTTGGCTTGTCTCAAATGCTGGGGTATGAAAAATATCCATAACCAACGCCTCCAAATCCATAGAGTAGTTTTAATATGCGCTTTTGCCTACTTATTTACTCTAAAATTTCCAGAGGGACGCTTCTGTAGTTTTGCAATGGCTTTGGACTAGGCCAAACGAATGAAATTGTATAATTAATAGTAATTAAAATTCCTCAACCTCTTATAGTCTAGCCTGTTTTTTGATAACCACGGCGTAAAATTAAACTGTATCGATAGTTCAAATATTCCTGGAGAATTTAGAACGCTATTATTCAATGGGAAACTGTAAGCCGCATTGAAATTAATATTTCTTGCTTCAATCCCAGTATTCAAACCCAAATTCACTAAAGAAAAATCTTGAAACTGTGTGAGCTTTTGATGGACTCCAACTCTAAAGCCATCAAGCTGTAATTCTTGAGAAAAGTAGAACTTCAGAATCTGTCCAATCTTTGTGGCAGACCCATATAAAAAGACATACGAATGATTAGAAAAAGACAACCGGCCATAAGGGTCAATCTCTTTTTCATATGCACCCTGCATAGCTATTGAAAGATCCCTGTTTTCTGTGTTTTCAGCGTTAAAACCTATGGATGCCGAATTAATATGTTTTGCGCTGATTCCGAATAAAAAATTCTCGTTATACATTAAAGCACTTATCCCTACGTCAAAAGAGTTATTACTTTGAGCTATCCCAAGTAAAGGGTCATTAGAAGACGGTAGAATAATTCCCTCTGAGAGGATAAGTTGGTCTTCAAAAACATAACTGGAGGCATCGACCCCACGATTAAAAACCCCAACATAAACAGAAGGCAACACAACTAAATCTCTCCCCAAGTTTAATTTATAAACATACGTAAGGTTGAGTTGGTTCTCTGTGTAGCCAAATTCATTAACACTATGTGAGAGTAAATCCAATCCAAGGCTAAAATTTAATTTCTCCAAACTATATCCTGAAAATGCATATTTCGTGTCGATATTTTTAATACCATCATAACTAATGGTATTATACATCACTCCTACTCTAGATTCAAAATTAAAGGCATAATAGCTTGGGTTTACCGCTTGAATATTATTCGATTCATTGATTAGAAAGCCCTGTCCAAATATTGAAATCAGGGGCAAGGCAGTCAAGAATATTGTAACTATAAATTTTTTCATACTACTTAAGAAGTTTAAATAATCCTGTTTTTGAGACTTCATTTCCGCTGAATAGCGTCGCCTGAACTTTATAAACATAATACGAGGTGGATTCTTTTGCATTGTCACCACTCCAGCCATTAATAATCAACTCATCGGACATCTCTTCCATAGTAGCTGTCTCAAAATAAAGCTCATTACCGTCGGGATCAAAAACTTGGAAATTCAATTCAATGATTCCTCCAGTAAATAATGGTCTGAAAAAGTCATTCAAGTTATCTGAGTTAGGAGTAAAGACGTTTGGCAACATAATGGTATATCCCTTCCCTATGACAATATCTTGTGTGGAGGTTGTCGAGCAGCCAGCCGCACTAAAAACTTCCAAGGTCACTTGGTAGGTGCCATCCAAAGCAAACGCGTGTGACACTTCGGGGCCATACTCGGCAGGGCTTCCATCACCGAAATCCCAAACATATTGCTTAGATGCCATTTGGTAAGAGGCTTCGAAGGAAATAAAGGACCCTATCGAAATAATACCAAACTGGTCATACTCTGGACTGAAATACTGAAATTCTGCCGACGGAACCGCCCAATCCATATCTATTTCATCAACCAGTACACCACAGCCAAACTCATTGATAATCTCCAGCGGCGCATTGTCTACAGGGTTACTAATAAAGACCTGATAGGTAGTTCGACCAGGTATAGCGTCTATAATCACAATATCCGACAACGGTATCATTTGACCATTATAGAAAAACATGAGGTTATCATCATTAGTATAAACGTCTACCGTTAAGTACCCTCCTAGAAACTCACATAGGTTGGAATCTACAGATAGGTTATCGTAGCTTATGGAATCCCTAATAAGTTCAAAGATTTCCTCTACAGAACAAATTAAATTCAAATTCTGATTCAATTCGCTTACCACAACTTTATACAGCCCCTCTCTCAAATCAGAAATTGAGGACATGCCTGTAAATTCTGGCAACAATTCCCATGTCCCTGCATTACAGGTATTCGTGCCGCCTTGTAATATAAGAGCAGGAATGTCGGGCGTATTGGGATCTAAATCATGATCAAGTGTTGGCTCAACTATCGGCGTGTTTAATCCTGCACAAATGATCAAATTAGACCCGATAAAGTTCGAATTGAAAATGATAATGGAATCAAACAAACCGGTCTCACAGTCTAAATAGTTTACAGAAGTAATCAAAAAAGTATCATCGATACCATCATTATTGTTATCGAATTTGCCTGGATCTATAATTCCATCTCCATCCACATCTGCATCAGCAGAATCAAAAATGTCATCTAAATCAGTATCGGATTTAGTTGGATCTATTACCCCATCTCCATCGATATCCGCATCTGCATAGTCAGGGATATTATCGCCATCTTGGTCGAGGGGTGAGATTGAGTAATTGAAACAACTCTGCGTTCCCCCTAAATAGTACCAATCAATCGTACGCACTAGATTTTGATTCCCTCCGGATATGCTGACTTGAATCGCCCCATCATCAAGACTGGTATCACAACTAGGCGGCGTAAGTGCCACTAGGTCGATCAACAAGGCATCAGATTCCAAAATTTCAAAAGAAGATGTGACTCCACATCCGTTTTCGTTAGTAATGTCGAGGATTGTAATGGTATATGTACCTGGAGCCAAATTGTCAATATTAAGGTTAGAGCTCGTAAACGAATCTGGCCCTGTCCAGCTTACAGAATAGACTGCGTTAGGAGAGCCTCCTTCAACTACTACATTGATTTCACCGTCGGAAGCCCCATTGCAATACACATGTTTTATTTCTGTACTCGTAGGATTGGTTGACATTTCTGTCACCACAACCGGATCGGTAATAGCGATCGTAGGATAGAAGGTGATTTGGCCTTCAATTTGAGACAAGCAACCATTGGTACTTGAAGCAAATAAAGTGAATTGAAAAGTTTGAGAATCAATTAGCTCAGGACCTGCATAAGATCCACTTATTGTAACAATTCCTGTTGCAGGGTTAAGCACAGCATCAATACCATTTGGCAAGCCCGATTGGAAAAAGTTGTCATAGAACCCTCCTATCTGATAAATGATTGGCTCAATTTCAGCATCTTCGCAAACCACTTGATCGACTGTATCTAGACCAGACAACAGCTCAAAATAGCTGCCTTCAAATACTTCTATCACTCCTGTGAATTCAGTAAGACAAGAGCCAAAGACTTCAACCGCGTAAGTAAATACTCCTGTTTGTAATGGACTTCCAAAAATTTCGACTTCGAATATATTAGTTGCAGGGTCCAACTGGGCTGTATAATCACATCCCGCAGGTAAACCAGTTACATCAACCCCAAGGGCATTTTCAATATAGAAATAAATTGTGTCTAGTTCGGCATATTGACACAACACCTGAGAGGTTGCGCCCGATGCGGGGTCATGAGTTATGATACCATTTTGGAATATTTCAATCGTTCCTGAAGCCGTCGTCGGCAAACACAATCCAAAAGTCGTGATGTCATAGCTATAGATTCCAGTAGCTCCAATGGGCGCTCCCGAAATGGTCAGCAACAACACACCTGTTGAATTATCAAGATTATACGAAACACCTGCTGGCAATCCAGTTACGGTAGCGCCGAGAGATCCTCCCGTCAATTCATAAACGATATCTAGTATTGGTGAATTTTCACAGACCTCTTGACTTTGAGTTCCAATACCAGAAACAAGTGAAATTTCATCATCTGGAATAATTGTTATATCTCCAACAATAGTATTGTCGCATTCTTGTCCAATCGTAGTTATCGTATAAGTGTACGTTTGCGGCACAGAAACATCTACTGTTGGGAGCCCAGATATTATTAACTGACTTCCAGAGTAAGAATAGAAAATACCTGG